>RFOJ01000200.1 GCA_009926705.1 Acidimicrobiia bacterium | reverse complement strand
TCGCGACCGCGATCCGAGAGATGCAGGCCGCGCGCCCGCCCCGGCAGCACTTTGCCGGTGGTGGGAGTGGTGCCGTGTCGCACCAGCAGAACCAGCGTCGGGGGTCGGGGCATGCGTGCTCAACCTATCCGCGAGTCTCGTAGCGTCTGCCACCGTGAATCAGCGACGTCGTGCGACCTCCGACACGCTGGTTCGCGTTCGCAAAGAAATCGAGCAGTGTCGCGCCTGCCCGCGACTCGTGCGTTGGCGCGAGTCGGTAGCGCGCGACAAACGGGCTGCATATCGCGACGAGACGTACTGGGGAAGACCAATCGCCGGTTTCGGCGACCCAGAGGCAAGCATCGTCATACTTGGTCTGGCGCCGGGCGCTCACGGTGCAAACCGAACCGGTCGAGTGTTCACCGGTGATCGGAGTGGTGACTGGCTGTTCCGGGCGATGCACCGAGCGGGGCTGGCGAGTCAACCCACTTCGCAACATCGCGACGACGGCCTCGAGTTGCACGATGCGTGGGTGACGGTTGCAGTGCGATGCGCACCTCCGGACAATGCTCCGCTGCCGCTTGAGCGCAAGCGTTGCGAGCCGTACCTCACGCGAGAGCTGGCACTTCTGCGTCAGGCACGGGTGGTGGTGTGCCTCGGAAACTTCGCATACGTGGCGGCGTGCGAGCACTTCGGAGTTTCTCCTCGCCCGAAGTTCGCACATGGCCTGGTGGTGTCCACCGACCGAGCGCCGGAGCCTGCGAGCAAGAAGGCGACCCGAACACAATCGGCAAGCGGTGTGCACCTGGTGTGTTCGTATCACCCAAGCCAGCAGAACACTTTCACGGGTCGTCTTACCGAGCCGATGCTCGACCACGTGTTTGCCACGGCGCTCAAACTGGCGCACTAAGCCGGCTGATTGGTTAGTGCGCAGCCGAGGTTGAGCCGCTAGTGCGCAGCGGGCGCTGATCCGTCAGCTTTCTTCTTCGGTGGAGGCACACCGATCTTCACCGAGGTTTCAGCGAAGTCGGGCCAGCGACGGCGGCTCACGACGCTCAGTAGTCGAAGCAGTTTCATCGCCTTTTCGTCGGTCTCTGCTGGTCGCGCGATGACCGAACCGTCTTTAATCATGCGGTTCATCACCTCTTCGCCGAGTTCGGTGCGTACGACACAGAGCGTCCAGTCGTTGTCTTCGCCAATGCCGCCCGTCGAGATGTCGGCGTGTTCGGCCGCGAAGTCGGGGCACATCTTGCAACCCTCGCGAGTCCACTGGTGGCACTCTTTCAAATCGATCTCGTGGTACGAACCGTCGCGCATCCAGATCTGGAAGACGCCCTTGATGTTCATCTTCACCATCTCTTCTTTGCGCAAGCCGTATTTGGCGAGGAAGAGTTCTTCGAAGATCGCATCGTCGAAGGTCTTCGAGCACAGCAGGCCGATGTTGAAGAGGAAAGGCTTGCCGATCTTGCCGACTTTGCGCTTCCACATCACGGGTAGCACCGACGACTGGCAGCTCATGCCGACCAAGGCGATTCGCTGGTGGCCTTCGGCGAGTGCGTCTCGCAGCGCGAGTGTGTTGGCGGAATAGGTGTAGCGGCTGCCAGACGACGCAAGCACTTCCTCGCGGTTGCGGGCCAGACCCGGCTTGGCCTTCCAGCTGGTGCCGTCACCCTCCAAGAAACTCGTGAGTGCCGCGTCGAT
>RFOJ01000199.1 GCA_009926705.1 Acidimicrobiia bacterium | reverse complement strand
AGCGTGGCGAGCAGTTCGTTCTTCACCACTTGCTGGGTGATGGTCGAAGCACCACCCGACGCGCCGTCGTTCACGTTGGCGAGCACCTGACGCCCCACCGCGCGGAGGTCGACGCCCCGGTGCAGGCGGAAGTTGCGATCTTCGATGGCGAGAAGTGCGTTCACGACGTGTTCGGGAATCTCCGAAATCTGCGTCTGCTGGCTGTTCTCCGCCTGGAAGACACCGATCTGGCGGCCCTTCGCGTCGTACACCACGCTTCGCTCGGCGAGGCCGGTGAACCCGCCCACTTCATACAGCGAGATGGCGGTCTCGTCATGGGCGTTGAGCATTCCCCACACCCGCGGAGCCATGCCAACGACGAGCGCCGACACCAAAAGGGCGGAGAGCAGCACGGCGACGACGAGTCGCAACGACCACATTGCTAGACGCACGTATATATGACGCTACTTGCGGCTTCGCCGCGACACGTGACTTCACAAGGTCGCTTGCTACTCTCTCGCAGATGACCAAGCACCGTCCATTCCGATTTGGCGTACAAGCATCCACCACCGTCAGGCAAGGCGTGGGCCGACCTCGCGCGCCGCACCGAAGACCTCGGCTACGCGGTGCTCACGATGCCCGACCACTTCACTGACCAACTCGCGCCGGTGCCCGCGATGACCGTCGCTGCAAGCGTGACGAAGAACCTGCGCGTGTGCGCACTCGTGTTCGACAACGACTACAAGCACCCCGTCGTGCTGGCGAAAGAACTCGCGACCATGGACGTGCTCTCTGACGGCCGTGTTGACATCGGCATCGACATCGGCATCGGTGCAGGGTGGATGCGCACCGACTACGACCAAGCCGGCATGCAATACGACTCACCGGGTGTGCGCATTGATCGCTTCGTCGAAGGCCTCAAGGTGATCCGTGGCTGCATGGCCGATGGCGCGTTCTCGTTCACCGGCACGCACTACAAGATCACCGAATACAACGGTCTCCCCAAGCCGCTTCAGAAGCCCTGCCCTCCCGTGCTCATCGGCGCGGGCGGCAAGCGCATGCTCGGTATTGCTGCGCGGGAGGCCGACATCGTTGGCATCAACCCGTCACTTACCCCCGGCTTCGTCGGCCCCGAGGTAATCGCCGACATGTCGTCGGCGTCAGTGGCTCAGAAGATCGCCGTTGTGAAAGAAAAGGCTGGCGCCCGCTTCGACAAGATTGAGCTCAACATTCGCACGTTCTTGGTGAACGTCACCGACGACGGCAAAGGTGCTCGCGAGAAACTCGCCAAAGGCATGGGTGTTGACGCCGCGCTCATCCACGACTCGCCGTTCGCGCTCATCGGCCCGCCAAACGAACTCATCGAGACGCTGCAGAAGCGCCGAGAGCAGTTTGGTTTGTCGTACGTGATCGTTGGTGGTGACGACGTTGAGTCGTTCGCGCCAGTGGTCGCGGCACTCGCCGGCAAATAGTTACGCGCTAGGAACGATTGCGCGGCGAATCGGGCGATCCCAACCACGCTGACCCGTGCCCTTTGGGCTCGGCCAAAGTCGCGGACCCATCTCCACCATGCCGTGGTGCGTGTTGTAGTCGCCGAGCAAGTTGAGGAACGGTACGGCGTCGAACGCATCTGCTCCGCGCACACCGACACCCTTCCACGCGCCAGTCGCCAACAACTCGAGCGCGACGACCGGGCAGATCGCGGTCTGCCAGAGCACGGCTTGCGAGCC
>RFOJ01000198.1 GCA_009926705.1 Acidimicrobiia bacterium | reverse complement strand
GGAAAAGTGGTCGAAATCGGCAATGTCGACGAGGTCTACGCATCGCCGGCAATGCCGTACACCATCGGCCTGTTGCGCTCGATTCCGCGCATCGACGGGGCAGAGTCGAGTCGCCTCACGTCAATCGATGGTGCACCACCTTCGCCAGTAGCCCTGCCGCCAGGATGTGCCTTTGCGCCGCGTTGTCCGGCTGCCGCACCGCAGTGCGATGCGAGCGTGCCCGCACTCGTCTCCATCTCGCCGACGCGCATGACTGCTTGCGTGCGACAAACCGAGATTGCAGGTCTTCAGTCGTCTGGCAAGTTGTTCGTTGAGGGCCCGCGCCACATAGCGCAATCCTCGAGCACCGACGCAGTTGCGCTCGAAGTGCGCAGCCTGAAGAAGACCTTCCCGCTAATGAAGGGCTCAGTGCTGCGGCGTCGCGTCGGCTCGGTGTACGCCGTGGACGGTGTCGACCTGGTGCTGCGCGAAGGTCGCAGTCTCGCCCTTGTCGGCGAGTCTGGTTGCGGCAAGACCACCACGCTGCTCGAGATCTTGAACATGGTCGCGCCTGAGGCAGGCACCATCACGGTGCTCGGCCGCAATGTCGCCGAACTCTCCAAGAAGCAGCGTCTCGAGATGCGAAAAGACCTGCAGATCGTCTTCCAAGATCCGTTCGCGTCGCTTGACCCGCGACTGCCGATTGGTGACGCCATCGCTGAACCGCTTGCCAACTTCGGCATGCCGAAGGCAGAGCAAAACCAGCGAGTGATGGAACTGCTCGAACTGGTCGGCCTGCAGCGTGACCACGCGAGCCGTTACCCCAGCGAGTTCTCCGGTGGCCAGCGCCAGCGCATCGCCATCGCCCGCGCACTGGCCTTGAACCCGAAGGTGATTGCCCTCGACGAGCCGGTCTCCGCACTCGACGTGAGCGTGCGCGCCGGCGTGCTCAACCTCTTGGCTGAGCTGCAAGAGAAGCTCAACCTCTCGTACCTCTTCGTCTCGCACGACTTGGCAGTCGTGCAGCACGTCGCTGACGACATCGCTGTGATGTATCTCGGCGGCATTGTCGAGTCGGGCCCGGTTGACGAAGTCTTCGCTCGACCGCAACACCCGTACACACAAGCGTTGCTGTCGGCAGTGCCGATACCCGACCCGAAGGTCGAGCGTGTTCGCAAGCGCATCATCTTGCAGGGCGATCTGCCGAGCCCGGCGAACCCTCCGACTGGCTGCCGTTTCCACACACGTTGCCATGTACGCGCGACGTTGTCGCCCGAGCTCGCGGCCAAGTGCGTGAGTGACAGGCCTGAACTCACCTCGCGCAAGTCGAGCCGCGTGGCCTGCCACGCACCGCTGAACTAGATTTCACACCGCTGAACGAGGTCTCGCATCGCCGACCTCGCTCACGCACCTCTCGCTGTACCGACTACCAGTACGCGTGTCGCATGCATCACTCGCGCCTTCCTCATAGCCTTCCCCGCATGAGCGGCGCGCCTGAGGGTTGGCACCATGCCGACGGCAAATTGCATCGCGAATTCGAGTTCAAAGACTTTGCCGAAGCGTTCGGTTTCATGACAATGGTGGCGATGCTCGCCGAGCGCCGCAACGGCGAGCTCTGGAAGCGTGCCCTGGAGCAGACGATGCCCGAGCTCCCCGAGGACGTGCAGGCCAAGGTGAAGTCGATCCGCGAGGACTTCGAGCGACAGGTGCGCGAGTTCCGGGAGGCGAAC
>RFOJ01000197.1 GCA_009926705.1 Acidimicrobiia bacterium | reverse complement strand
TGCGCGTCGGTGGCGGCGGAAAGTCTCGCGTCACCACCAAGCAGGGCGGTTGGCGCAACTTTTCACCACCGCAATGATGCGCCCACTCGCAATCGGTCACAGAGATCCAATGACTCACGAGTTCGCACAATGATCGGGGTTATCGGGGCCGGTCTCGTCGGCTCGCACACGGTCGATGCGTTGATTGCACGCGGACAAGTACAGCTCATGGTTAACGACACCAACATCGCTGCGGCACGCCGCTTGGCACTGCGCTCTGGCTCTGGGGTCTGCAAGGTGCAAGTGGTGTCGACGAGTGAATGTGGTGGTGTTGGCCTGCCCAGCCCCACATGCCAAAGCTGCGCGAAGATTGCTCGAAGCTGGTGTCAGTGTCGTGTCATGCAGCGACGATCTTGACGACACGCTCGCCATGCTCGACCTTGATGCAGTTGCCAGGCAGGCCCGACAAACCTTGGTCATCGGTGCCACGATGTCGCCCGGACTGTCGGGGTTGCTCGTGCGCACCATGTCGTCGCAGTTCTCGTCGGTCGATGAAGCACACATTGCGATTCACGGCACCGCTGGGCCGGCGTGTGCACAACAGCATCACCGAGCGTTGGCCGGGCAGTCGATTGGTTGGCACGACGGCGACTGGTTGCGCCGCCCGGCAGGAAGCGGACGCGAATTGTGCTGGTTTCCCGATCCGGTCGGGCCCCGCGACTGCTATCGAGCCGAACTCGCCGATCCGGTGGCGATCCATCAAGCGCTGCCCGACTTGTTGCGTGTCACCGTGCGCATGTCGGCCAACCGTAGAGACCGTCTCACGGCGCGTCTACCGATGCTCACACCACCTCACGCGGAAGGCGGCATCGGCGCGCTGCGTGTCGAAGTTCGCGGCTGGCATGGCGACGCACGCCACGTGGAAGTCGTTGGTATCGCCGATCGCGTCGCCCATGTCGCAGGGCTCGTGGCGGCAACCGCGGCACGCAAAGTGATCGGCGGTGAGTTTTCAAGCGGCGTCCGCGTGCTCGGCGACGACGACTCACCGAATGCCGCGATGCTGAACGACGTGGTCGAAGACGGGCTGCGCATCCAAGAGTTCGTCGGCTCGGCGCTCGGGTGATCATGCGCTACGAAGTTGAAGCACCCGCCTTGCTCCCTGGTCGCACGGTGAATGTACCTGGCCGTGGAGAGTTCTTTGTTCGTCAGTCGCAGCATCCCGATGCGTCTGCACCAACCGTGCTGTTGTTGCATGGCTGGACTGCTTCGTGCGACCTCAGCTTTTTTACCGCCTATCGCGAGCTTGCCGCGCACGTGTCGGTGGTCGGCATCGACCATCGTGGCCACGGTCGAGGTCTGCGACCTGACGTCGAGTTCACACTCGAAGATTGTGCCGACGATGCAGCTGCCGTATGCAGGGCGCTCGGCATCAATGCGGTCGTCGCAGTCGGGTATTCGATGGGCGGCCCCATCGCGATGCTGCTCGCACGCCGGCATCCAGAACTCGTGTCGAGCCTCGTCTTGCAGGCAACTGCGCTCGAATGGCGAGCGACGGCGCAAGAGCGTGCACGGTTCAAGGTGTCACGCGTGCTTGGGCCGATTACGCGGAGGTTCATTCGCCCGAGCACGATTCGCTTTGTGTTCGCACGACGCATTACGAGGCGTCACCCGCTCCGACCGCACCTCGGCTGGTTGATGTCAGAGTGGCGTCGCAACGACCCGTGGCACATGGCGCAGGCAGGGCGCGCAATCTCG
>RFOJ01000196.1 GCA_009926705.1 Acidimicrobiia bacterium | reverse complement strand
CAACCCGGTCGAAGGTCAAGACCGCGGCAAGTACGCAGGCATCGGCGACCTATGGGATGGCGAACAGTTCACGACACCGAACGGAGCAGACGCATGAAACTCTCGAAGCAACAGCAGGCCGCACTCGCGTCCTACGCACGCTCGGCAGTCGGCGCGATCGCCGCAGTCGTAGCAACCGGCAACTATGCACCCGACGATCTTGCGAAGGCAGCGGTCGCCGCACTCCTCCCGCCGCTCATCCGGTGGGCCAACCCGAAGGATCCGTCGTTCGGTCGCGGAGCGTGACGTGCTCCCGATCGTCAACGTGCGGCTCCCGCAGGCACTCCGAGGACTGAAGAACGGGCAACTCCCCGACGAGGTGCTGCACCCGATACGGCCGAACGGCCGTCTCTTCGTCACCGCCGCTACGTCGTGGCAGTGGATGAAGAAGGCCGCACGCATGGAAGCGAACCTCATCCTCAAGCCGACGAGCGCGTTCGACGCGTACCGGCCGCTCACCGTGCAGACTGCCGTCTTCCATCAGCGTTACGTCTCCGAACGGATACCGGGCGCCTCGACGAAAGTCTGCAACGGCAAGACCTACTGGCTCAAGCCGGGCAACGCGCCTCTCGCGTGCCCCGGCACCTCGAACCACGGATGGGGTCTAGCGGTCGACGTCGCGAACGTGACGAAGGCGCTCCCGTGGCTCTTAGAGCGGGCGCCCGCGTTCGGATGGTCGTGGGAGCTGCAGTCCGAGCCGTGGCACATCCGCTACGTCCTCGGCGACGAACTCCCGAAAGTAGCCGCATGAGCACCGAAGTAGTCATCGCGATTATCGCCGCGATCGGCGTCATCGCCGCAGGCCTCCCCGCGACCCTCATCGAGCGAGCCCGTCGGGAGAACTCCGCCGATCACGCGTTCGTGCGTAATAGGCTCGAACGTATCGACGAGCACCTCGACGACATCGAGGACGCAGTCGACGACGTGGCCGAAACCCTCGTCGCTCACCTCGACTGGCACGACAAGGAGGCCGAACGCGATGGGGATACTCGACCAACTGGAGAGACGAAAGAATAAGTCCGCCGCCCTCGAAGAATGGATCGAGGCACGCCCGAAGAAAGAGCGCGACGAATGGCTCGAAGCGTTCGCACGCGGCGACCTCTACTCCGTTGCGGCACTTCAGGATCTCCTCGCACGTCACGGCCACGAGACAGACAAGAACGCCATCTACCGGGTCAGACTCAAGCAACCGAACTACATAAAGCCGCGATGACGATCAACACGGAACTCGAACTCGCGGCACAGATCGAGGAACTCCGCACCGCGCTCGCACGATCTCAAGCATCGCTCGCGAAAGCGAAGGTCAAGACCGACGAACTCGTGCAGGCCGTCTACCGGGCCGCGAAGGACGCCGCCATCGCATCGAAGCCGCCCGGCTACGTCAAGCCGAAACGCGACACCCGCAAGGGCAAGCCGGAGGTCGCGATCATTCACGCGACCGACTGGCAACTCGGCAAGAAGACCATCTCGTACGACGTCGCGACGTGCGCGAAACGGATCGAGCAGTTCGCCGAGAAGGTGCTCTACATCACCGACATCCAACGCAAGGCCCGCCCGGTACGCGAAGCCGTGCTCTTACTCGGCGGAGACATGGTCGAGGGCGTCGACATCTTCCCCGGCCAGTCGTGGGAGATCGAAGCGCACCTCTACGAGCAGCTCTTCGAGTGTGCGCGCATCATCGAACGGCTCGTCCGCACACTCT
>RFOJ01000195.1 GCA_009926705.1 Acidimicrobiia bacterium | reverse complement strand
GATTGACTCTGCCGGCCTGACGCGTGTCAGGCGTCGAGCAACGCTCGCATCTCGCCGATCTCTGTTTGCTGGGCTGTGATGATCGCGGTGGCGAGTGCGCGTACTTCTTCGTCGACCCCGTCGGCGAGAACTGCCTCTGCCATCGCGATGGCCCCCTCGTGGTGCATGATCATGAATTCCAGCCACGCCCGGTCGAAATCGCTGCCTGAGAGCGCCGCCAACGCATCGAGCTGGTCGTCGCTGAGCATGCCCTTCATCGACGAGTGATCGCTGGAGCGGTGCATGGCGTGCTCGTCTTCTTCGACGCCCCACCGCGAAAGAATGCCGCGCATCGTGGCAATCTCATCATCTTGGGCGACCGTAATTCGGCCCGCTAACTCCGCGACTGCAGCCCCAGCCCGTCCGTCAAGTGCGAGTTGGCTCATGTCGACAGCTTGTTGATGGTGAGGAATCATGCCTTGCACGAACATCACGTCGTCAGCGTCGACGCCGTCGTTGGTTTCAGCGGCACTGTTTCCCCCGCACGCACCGAGCAGCGCGATGCTCATCGCTGCGATGAGCGAGGCTAGGGTTCGCTTCGTGACCACGACGACGAAGACTATTGAGGGCATGAGCTGCGGCAACTGCGTGCGGCATGTGACCGAGGCCATTCAGGGAGTTACCGGCGTGAAGCGCGTCGAGGTATCGCTCGAGCAAAAGTCGGCGACCATCGAGTCGGACTCTCCGATCGACGACGCCCTCCTCCGCCACGCCGTCGAAGACGCCGGCTACAAAGTCGCCTGAACCGGAGTCAGCCCCGGAGAGTGCAGCCGAGCTTCTCGGCAGCCTTGATGCAGGCAGCACGAGTGGCCGAGACTTCTGCATCGGTGAGCGTTCGGTCGCCAGCGCGCAAACGTACCCTGTAGGCGAGGCTGCGCGACTCGTCGGTCGCCGCCTTGCGGAACACGTCAAAGAGCGAAACGTCCTCCCCCAGGGCCCCGCTGGCTTGGCGTAGCGCCCGCTGCACTGCCGCCGCTGTCACTTTCGTTGGCACGGTGAAAGCGAGGTCGAAATCAGTCGAAGGGAATCGGCTCACCGGTTTGGCCAGCGGAACCTTCGGCGACTCGCCGAGCAGCACCGACGCGTCGACCTCGAGGCACGCCACGCGCTCTTCGATGCCGTACTTCGCCAGCACCTGCCGATCGATCTCGCCGACGTATCCAACGACCTGTTTGCCGCGCGCCAGCGTGGCACTGCGCGTGGCGTGCCTCGAGGTCGACGCGTCGGTGCTGCTCGGCGAGTCGCCGAAGGTTCCGCTCGACGATTTGCGACCACCAGCCCACGGCTTCCGACGCGTCGACACCGACTGCCATAATGCACAGTTGCTCCGTTTCGTCGGGCAGGTCGTGCGCTGCGACGTCTGCCGCGCGGGCGCGATACACGTGCCCAAGTTCGTAGAGCGCGATGTCGTTCGCCCGGTGCGACACGTTGAACGCGACTGCCTTCAACATGCCCGGTCGCAGCGACGTGCGCAGAAGGCTCTCTTCGACGACGAGCGGGTTCTCGAGTTCGAGTGCGGCAGCTTCGAGCGCCACACCAGCACGTTCGTGGTCGCCTGGCGCCAAGAACGGGTTAGGCATCGCTTCGCTCGCCCCGAACGAGAACACGAGATCGCGCAACGCACGGCGTCGCTGCTGCAACGGCGAGAGACCGCCAGGTTGTGTCGACTGCGACACCTGCTTGCCAAGTGCGTCGTATCCCACGTGGCGG
>RFOJ01000194.1 GCA_009926705.1 Acidimicrobiia bacterium | reverse complement strand
GAGCACATGGGCAACTTCGTCGGGCGGGGTGGACGGGTTGAGTGCAACAGCTGCGTTGGCGCCGAGTTCGCGAACGTTGCCGAGCGTGCGGTGCAGGTGGGTGCAGGCCTCGACGTGCACGATCAGTCGCTGGCAACCAGCCTCGACGTAGTTGCGCGCCATCACGTCGGGCGTGAGCACCATGAGGTGTGCTTCGAAGGGAACCTTGGTGAGGTGTCGCGTGGAGGCGATGACGTCGGGGCCGAAGGTGAGGTTGGGCACGAACTGGCCGTCCATCACGTCCCACTGGATGAGGTCGACGCCGGCTGCGTCAAGTGCGACGATCGCCTCGCCAAGTTTGGAGAAGTCGACCGGCAGCACCGACGGGGCAATCTGCACGGGTCGCATGCTCTTTCAAGCCTAGGGTCGATGACGATGAGCGGCGCCGATTCCACCGTCGGCACCCGACGCGAGTTGCACATCGAGCGCCTCGTCGCAGGGGGAGACGCACTCGCGCGCGACGAAGGCCGCGTGGTGTTTGTCGACAAGGCGTTGCCCGGCGAGACGATCGAAGCAGAACTCGTCGAAGTGAAGCGAGACTTTGCTCGCGCACGCATGTTGCGCGTGACTGAAGCTTCGCCCGATCGTGTGGTGCCGCCCTGTCGCCATGTGGCAGAGGGCTGCGGCGGCTGCGATTGGCAACATCTCGCGGCATCGATGCAGCATGACGCCAAGGTGGCGGTCGTGCGCGAAGCCTTCGCACGCACCGCCCGCATGCCCGAGGCCCCGATTGTGCGCGGCGGGGCAGTTGGTCACGAAGCGTCGCGCACCACCGTGCGCATGGCGGTGACGCCGAATGGGCGACTCGGCTTTCGTCGTGCCGCTTCGCACGACACTGTGGATATCGAACGCTGTCTCGTGATGCACCCACTACTTCAGGAGCTCGTCTCAAGCGTCGGGGTTCGCGGTGAAGGTGAAGTCACCTTGCGCTGTTCAGCGGCTACCGGTGAACGAGCCGTGTGGTCACACGACAAAGCGCGCGTGCTCGGCTTGCCTGACGATGTTGCGGCAGGTGCCGCTGCCGTGGTGCATGAAGATGTCGCTGGTGCCCGTCTGCGCGTCTCAATGTCGTCGTTCTTTCAGGCCTCACTGCAGGCAGCCGAGTTGCTGGTTGATGCCGTCGCTCGCGCTGCGGGCGACTCACTCGATGGTCGTGACGGAATAGTCGTCGATGGTTACGGCGGTGTCGGACTGTTCGCCGCAACAGTGGTGCCCATCGGAGTGCAGTGCGTATTGGTGGAGTCAAGTGAGTCGGCCTGCAGTGATGCGTACGAAAACCTGCGCGGTCGAAGCGCGAAGGTGATGCACACTCGCTTTGAGCACTGGCGTGCGCAGCGAGCCGGGCTCGTGATTGTCGACCCCGCACGCAGCGGCCTCGGCAAACCTGGAGTCACCACGTTGCTCGACACCGCCGCACCCACCGTGGTGCTTGTCTCATGCGACGCGGTTGCGGCGGCACGTGACGCACGACTACTTGTCGACGCGGGCTACGACCTCGTCAATGCAGAAGTGCTTGATCTCTTTCCGCACACCCACCACGTGGAAGTGGTGTCACAGTTCGTCATGCGTTGATCCGCACCGACGGAGGGGTGCCCGCCGGTGCGGATCTCCCGACGACTCAGACTTTCGCGCGAGCGGCGTGGATGAAGCCAGCAATCGCCGCAACAAACATCACCGCAGCGACGAGGAAGCCCACGAATGCCGCCTGCATCG
>RFOJ01000193.1 GCA_009926705.1 Acidimicrobiia bacterium | reverse complement strand
TTCGCGACGACACTGGCATCAACGCGGCGACTACGACGACGAATCCGTAGCGGCGTCGACAGCGTCGCCGGCGTTCGTAGCGGCGTCGCCGGGTTCGGCTGCGTTCGTGGCGGCGCCGCCGGGGTCGGCTGCGCTAGCGGCAGCATCGCGCGCGGCGCGTCGCAGTGCGGCACGCTCTTTGGCCTGGGCGGTCGTGACCTCGCGGTGATGCGCGCGACACAGCACTTCGAGACCGCCCAGCCCGTTCTGGTCGGGGTCGAGATGGTGGTGGCAACCAGGTCCGTAACCGCCGCCGTTGCGCGCCGCTTTGTGGTTCACTTCGCAGTCGCGACGTTGCGCCGTGCAGCCAGGGCGCTGGCAGTAGTACTTGGCTCGGCGCTTCGCAGCGGCGCGAGCGAAACGCCAGATGTGGTGGCGCTGCCATGCACGCCCGCAGGTATCGCTACACCACGTGCGACGACGGGGCGAGTCAATTCCGGCGTTGCACCACTGGCACATGCCGGGTTCGCCGCGCCACGCGGAGAGCGCGCAGGTGATGCGTTCGCGTTCGAGTGCGCTCATCTCGACTTTGCCGTCTCGGCGAACCGGTGCGCGTCGTGTGGCTGCACGCCTCGTCGACGTGCGGCGACGGACGCGTCGGCGTCGCTTACGAGCGGAGGTTGACCGGCGTCGCGCGCGTCGCATCGACCATGTCGAAGAAGTCGTTGCCTTTGTCGTCGATCACGATGAACGCGGGGAAGTCGTGCACTTCGATCTTCCACACCGCTTCCATGCCCAGCTCGGCGTATTCGAGCACCTCCACCTTGGTGATGCAGTCCTGGGCGAGGCGCGCAGCCGGGCCGCCAATCGAGCCGAGGTAGAAACCGCCGAATTGTTTGCAGGCTTCAGTGACGAGTCGAGACCGGTTGCCCTTTGCGAGCATCACGAGACTGCCGCCGGCGCGTTGGAAGTCGGCGACGTACGAGTCCATTCGGCCTGCGGTTGTCGGGCCGAATGCGCCCGAGGCATAACCTGCCGGCGTCTTGGCCGGCCCGGCGTAGTACACGCAGTGCTCTTTGAAATAGTCGGGCAGCGAACCAGTGTTCTCGAGACGCTCCTTCAACTTCGCGTGGGCGATGTCGCGGGCGACGATCATCGGACCGCTCAGCATGATGCGCGTCTTGACGGGGTGCTTCGACAACTCTTTGCGAATCTCGGCCATCGGCTTGTTCAAGTCGATGCGCACGACGTTGCCGCCGAGTTCGTCAAAGTCGACCTCCGGCAAGAAATGTGCCGGGTCAGTCTCGAGTCGTTCGAGAAACACGCCGTCGCGAGTGATCTTGCCGAGTGCCTGACGATCGGCACTGCACGACACCGCCATCGCAATCGGGCAGCTCGCTCCGTGACGCGGCAGGCGCACGACGCGCACGTCGTGACAGAAGTACTTGCCACCAAACTGCGCGCCGATACCCGTCTGTTGCGACAACGCGAGCACCTTCTTCTCGAGCTCGAGGTCGCGAAATGCGTGTCCCGCACGCGAACCCGCCGTGGGAAGCGTGTCGAGATAGCGAGTGCTTGCCAGCTTGGCTACCTCAACCGCGTATTCCGCCGACGTGCCACCGATGACGACAGCGAGGTGATACGGCGGGCACGCAGCCGTGCCGAGCGTCTTCATCTTGTCGAAGAGCCAGGGGAGCAGCGTCTTTTCGTTGAGTAGCGCCTTGGTTTCTTGGAAGAGGTAGCTCTTGTTCGCCGAGCCACCGCCCTTGGCGATGAACA
>RFOJ01000192.1 GCA_009926705.1 Acidimicrobiia bacterium | reverse complement strand
CGGCGGGCAGCCGCTTCAGAACGCTCGCGTCACTCTGGCGGAACCGGCGCCGGACCTCTGCCCGAGTAAAAATCCAGCACCGGTGCCGACGAGTCGGCAAGGCGTAACACGGAGTTGCCGCGCACCGTGTCGCCGTAGGTGTCGAGCGCGAACCTGCGCAGTTTGCCAGTGGCTGCGGGGCGCATCAGGCGAGCGAACTCCAGCATGTCGAGTCGTTCATCAACGAGCAGGGCCGACGTCGCGCCATCCATGATCGTGCCGGCACGAAATGGGTCGCCGAGAGTGCGATTCACTGCCGTCTGCATGAGCAGCGCAGTGAATAGTCGCTGACGCTTGCCGCGACCGATGTCGGAAGTGCCGTCGATCTTCCACTGACCGTCGATCTTCTCTTCGAAGTAGCGACTGCGCGCGTAGGCAAGCGACTGCACCCCGTTCAGGTTCTTGCAACCAGTGCGAATGTAGAGACCCGTGTTGCGGTCGCGAGTCGGGTATTCGACGCACACCGTGACGCCGCCGACTGCGTCAACCAAGTCTTTGAAGCCTTGGAAGTCGATCTCCAGATAGTGATGAATGGGGATTCCGAGTGCGCGAGTAACCGTTCGCACGACCACGGGCGCACCTTCGCGATAAGCGACGTTTATCCGCTCGGTGTTGTCGGAGTCGCCGATTGCTACCCACAGGTCTCGCGGAATTGAGAGCAGCGAGATGATCCCCGTGGATTTCTCCACGTTCACAACGATGAGCGTGTCGCTTCGTCGACCCGACACGTCACCCTCGCCACCGACGTTGGCAAAGTCGGGGTCGTCGGGGCTGGCGCCGGCGCGCGAGTCTGATCCGACCAGCAGGAAGTTGACGAATTGGTCATTGGGTTCTGAGAGCGTCGACGTGAGCGAGAGCTCGCGACGCACATCGGCAAAACGCGTGTCGAGCGCCCGGCCGACGCCGACATAACCCGCAATACTCAGCACGATGACGACGGCCGCCGCAACGAGCCACACTTGCTGGCGCTCACGGCGGCGGCGCGCGACAGATTGCGAATTCATTGCTCGTACGACGGTAGTGCGACTACTGCGCCCGCAAGTGCACCACGTCGCCGACGTCGACCACGTGTCGTTGGCCGGTTTCATCGACCACCATTAAGCGCGATAGTTCGTCAAGGTCTGTCGCCATGCCGACGAGAAACTCGCCCTTGCGGAGCTCGACTCGCACCTTGCTACCGAGCGTGGCGAGCACCGACTTGTGCTCTTCGCGTAACACCGAATCGTTCAGACCCAAACGTGCATCAATCTCTCGAAGCATCTCCGCCAGCAACTCGAGCGGCGTTTCGAGTGACGAGAGGGCGACCGCACCGTCGGGTGCCCATCCGACGTTCACACCGATGCCCACGACAACAAATCGCTCCTGAGGTGCGCCGACAGCGAGCAGTCCCCCGAGTTTGTGGTCGCCGATGATGAGATCGTTGGGCCACTTGACCGACACCCGCACGTTGCCCAGGCGTTCACATGCGGCCCGGGCCGCAAGCGCGACGATGCGCGAGAACCTCGACGGATGGTGCGACTCATAACGAAACAACAGCGACACGAGCAAGTTGCTGCCACGACGTGATTCCCACGTGCGATCAAGACGACCCTTTCCCGCAGTCTGATAGTCGGCGACGATCACCGTGCGGTCTGGTGCGCCAGCTCGTGCCGCTGCGACGAGGTCGTCGTTGGTTGAGCCCGTTTCGGCGACGTGACGGACCGTCCACCCGATCGGCCA
>RFOJ01000191.1 GCA_009926705.1 Acidimicrobiia bacterium | reverse complement strand
CCGGGTTCGGTGTACGCCCAGAACAGGTTCGTGCCGGCGTTGCCCTGGTCGTAGTCGTCGGTGCCCGTGTAGCGCACCACGTCGGTGATGCCCTGCCACTTGATGTACACGGCCGTGATGTCAGCGATCAGCTTGTACGACTCGCCACCATTGTTCACGTTTTGCGGGGCGACGACGAAGTGCCACAGGTCTTGGTCTTGGCCGAGAAATGCCTCGGTGCTGCAGTCGTCGGCGGTGTTGTCGCCGTAGTCGGCGCTCTTGCCAGCGGCGTTCGGCACGACTTTGTTCGTGTCGTACGATTCCGCACTGCTCGACGATGCGATGATGAACGCGCCGATCGCGAAGATGGCCGCGATCGTCACGCCGAGCGACCAGCGTCGACGCGGTGGTCGGCCGGAGCCGATGTCGGTGGGGGTATCACTCATTGGGGGTTATTCCTTTCTGTTTTGCTTCTGGGGATCTGTCAGCGGTCATTGGTTGGCTGGTTTCGTCAACGGCCACCGGGTTGGCGGCCGTCATATGAACTCACTGGCCGGCGACGGCCGAGGTGAGCTCTGGAGCTACGACGGATTCGCCAAAGAGGCGCAGCCGCTCGATGTGCAAGGCAAGTTGCGTTCGGTTTTCGAGGTGGAATTTCTGCAGCAAGCGCGACATGCGGTTTCGCACCGTCTGCAGCGAGAGATACACCTCACTCGCAATCTGGCGGTCGGTGTAGCCCTTGGTGAGCAGTTCGAGCATCTTTCTGTCGGTGGCGTCAATTCGCGACAGAGCCATATGCCCGGTTTCTTCGAGGCGACGCTTCGCGTTGCGCACTGCAACCGGGTTGATGGTGTTCACATTCGATGCCACGTCAAGCACCGCCTGATGCAGATCGCGCACCGTGCCCTTCTTGCTCACCACGGCACTTGCACCGACTTCGTAGCTGTTCACGAGAGCCGAGTCAGATTCTTCGTCGACGAGTGCGACGACCTTGCCGCGGTTGTGCACGGCCTTTGCTCGGCGTGCGACGTCGAGACCCGCACCTGCCGGGTGTGACACGTCGACAATCATCACTTCAGGCTTGTGCTGCTGCACTGCCTGCACGAACGATTCGCCGTTATTCTCAGCGACGAGCACCGTCACACCGCGTAGCGGAGCGATTGCTTTCACTAACGCTTCACGCACCAATTCGTGCGGCTCGCAAACCCCTATGGAAACCATATGAACCACCTCTCCCAAGTAGTCGTTGATAAGTGCGCGTCACGATAAGCGCGGATTGGAGCAGAACTTCGTGATTGCTCATCATCGAGTACGAACGTCAGTACCGCAATTGTCGCTGAGTACTTTCGTCAGTTGTCTCGCGCGTCGACGCTTCTTATCTTGACTGCACCGATCACCACTCACCGAAAGGAAACTTCAATGTCATTAGTTCAAACTTCACCGTTTGATTGGAATCTCTCTTCGTGGTTGCGCGAGCGCCCGTTCTGGTGGCCAGCAGGTTGGGACGATCTCGCTTCGGCCACCAACATTCGTGTCGAAGAATTTCAAGATGACGGCACCTACGTGATTCGTGCCGAAGCTCCTGGCATCGACCCGGAAGAAGACATCGACCTCACCGTCAATGACGCGCTGCTGCGGCTCGATATTCGCCGCCACCAGCGAAAGAAAGACGAAAAGCGCAAGCATCATCGAACAGAGTTCACCTACGGGTCGTTCACGAGGATCATCACACTCCCCCGCAAGGCGTCGGAGAAAGACGTGACTGCCGAATACGAAGACGGCATTC
>RFOJ01000020.1 GCA_009926705.1 Acidimicrobiia bacterium | reverse complement strand
GCGGGCGATGCGAAGGCCACGCCGGGCGTCGAAGCGAGCGCCTGCGACACCGATTGTGCAGCAGCGAGCTGCTCGGGCGTGTCGATCGCAGCGACGAGCGTCAACGGCCCATTGAAACCAGGGCCGAAGCCCTCTGCGAGCAGGTCGTATGCGCGCTTCGTGGTGGTGTCTGCCGGATAGTTGCCTTCGTCGGCGAAACCGAGCCGCAGGTCGAGCACCGGCAACGCGAGTGCAAGCAGTGCTCCCGTACCGACGATGACCGACACCCACGGGCGACGCTGCACAACTCTGCTCCAGCGGTAAGCGGACGTCTCGTTCATCGGCTTCACGCGACGCGCAGCCAGCGGACGCCGCAAGGCAGGTACGAACGAACCCGCGATGAGCACGAGCGCAGCAAGCGGCGCTGCGACCAGGAGCGCCGACTGCTTGAGGCCATAACCAACGAGTGAAACTGCGACGAGTCCGGCAGCGACGATTCCGCGCCAGCGAGTGACCTCGACCCGATCACCGACGAACCCGAGGAGTGCCGGCAGCAGCGTCACCGAAGCGAGCATCGTGAACAGCACCGTGATGGAAGCACCGATCGCAAGACCGTTCATGAACGAGACGCTCATGATCAACATGCCGAGCAGCGAGATCACGACGGTGGTGCCGGCGAAGAGCACGGCGCGACCGGCGGTGTCGATCGACTCGGCAGTGGCGGCTTCGCACGACTCGCCGCGACGTCTGGCCTCGCGGTATCGCGTGACGATAAAGAGCGCGTAGTCGATGCCGACGCCGAGGCCGATCATCACACCGAGCGTCGTTGCGACGTCGGGGATGGTGAACAGGTTCGAAGCAAGGGTCACCACCAAGACGCCCACTCCGATGCCGCCGAAGGCGGTGCCGATCGGCAGACCCATTGCCAATACCGAACCAAAGGCGAAGATGAGAATCACGATGGCGAAGGCGAGACCGAGCACTTCCGAGGTCGGTGCCTCGAATTCGGCGAACACCTCGCCGCCGTACTCAATCTGCACTCCGTCGACGACCGGCTCAATCGCCTTCATCTCCTCGTAGATTGCCGCAAACTCTTCGACGGCGTCGATCTCGGCGGGGAACGTAACGGTGGCGAACGCGATCGTGCCAGTCGGCGAAACCTGACGGGCTCCCTCGGGAGAGAACGGGCTTACGATGCGCATGTCGTCGCGAGCATCAAGTTGCGCAAAGAAGACGTTCAGTGCGTCGCGCTGGGCATTCGTGAAACCCTGCTCGGCTTGCACGACGAGGGTGCCGCTGCGTCCGCTCTCTTCGCCGCCGAAGCGCTCGGCGAGCAGGTCGAAGCCTTGGGCGCTCTCGACGTCGGGAAGGTTGAACTGTGTGGAGAACTTGCTGCCGACGGTCGACATCGCCACGGCGAGGGCAATGATCGCGGCGAGCCAAGCCGCCACGACGACACGACGACGAGCATGAGCGACAATTCCGAGACGCTTCAACATAGGGGGTCGCTAGAGGCTAGATGAGTTCGGCTGCCCAACTATCGTCGTCTGCGGAGGTTGTCGTGAAAGTCACAGTCAATTTCGACCTGTGTGCCTCGACTGGTGCGTGCGCACAGGTTGCACCTGAAGTGTTCGTGGTGCGCAACGACGGTTACTTGCACATCCTGCAAGAACAACCGGCAGCCGAGCTCTACGACGTGGTGCAAGAAGCCGCCGACCTCTGCCCCACCGGCGCCATCACGCTCGAAGACTGACGCGTGACGTTTCGCAATCGTCTCGCCGCTGCGTGGGCAGCGTCGGATTCGCTACTGTGCGTCGGTCTAGACCCCGACCCGTCGCGGTTTCCCGACTACGTGGGCCAGGAGTCAAGAGCCATCGAGTTCTTCTGCGACATGATCATCGACTCGACGGGCGACTTGGTGTGTGCGTTCAAACCGCAGATCGCCTACTTCGCCGCACACGGCGCCGAGAAGGCACTCGAGAACATCTGCAATCGCATCCGCCGAGACTTCCCGCGGGTGATGCTGATCCTCGACGCCAAGCGCGGCGACATCGGTGACACCGCAGAAATGTACGCCCGCGAAGCGTTCGATCGTTACGGGGCTGATGCAGTCACGGTGAACCCGTGGCTCGGCACCGACTCGCTCGAGCCGTTCTTCTCGCGCAGTGACCGAGGCGTCTTCGTGCTTTGTCGCACATCAAACCCGGGCTCTGGCGAACTGCAGAGTGTGCGCGATGCGAACGGTGAGGCGCTGTACGAAACTGTCGCCAGACGGGCCGCCACCGAATGGTCGAAGCGAGCAGCAGTCGGGTTGGTGGTGGGTGCGACGAAGCCTGACGAGTTACGGCGAGTGCGCGAGCTCGTCGGCGACTTGCCGTTGCTCGTGCCCGGCGTCGGTGCACAGGGTGGCGACGCAGCCACGGTGGTGCGCAACGGCGCCGCCAGTGATGGAACCGGGCTGATCGTCAACAGTTCGCGGGCGGTGTTGTACGCGTCAGATGGCGACGATTTCGCCGCGGCCGCACGCTCAGCGGCCACGTCGTTGCGCGACGAACTGAACGCCGCGCGCTGAACCGGCCCCGCGAGGTCGGAAGCTGAGCCGAGGTCGTGAGGCCGAAGATCGTCAGCCGACGGTGATGACTTCGCTGATGCCGGCGATCTGCCGCAAGCGCTCCACCACTTCGGGCGGTGTCGGGGTGGCCGTCGCAATCACCATCATCGCGCTACCAGCCTTCACGGTCTTACCGACGTCCATGTTGTCGATGTTGATGCCGAAGTCACCGAGCAGCGTGCCAACCCGACCGATGACGCCTGGCCGGTCGTCGTTACGCACGATGAGCATGAACTTGGCCGGCGGCACGTCACTCAGGTGGTCGTCAATCAACACGATTCGCGCCTCGCGTCGGCGGCCGGTGAGCGTGCCCGACACGTTGTGTGCTCCCGATCGCAGCGTGACGAGATTGACGTAGTCCTGATGCTCGACCTCGTCGTTGCGCTTCTCCCGCACAGTGATGCCGCGAGTTTCGGCGAGCGTCGGTGCGTTGACGTAGGTGACGGGTTCGCCCGAAGTGCGCCCGAGGAAACCCTTCAGTGCCGCGAGCGTGAGGATCCGCGTGTCGTAGGCGCCGATTTCACCGCTTGCTTCGACTTCAAGTTCGTTTGGCTTCGCACCGACCACGTCGGCGAACAACGCACCCAGGCGCTCGGCAAGCGGAATGAACGGCTTCAGCGTCTCGTTGGCTTCCGAAGCGTTGACGTTCACCGCGAACGGCACGAAGTCGCCAGCGAGCGCGAGCTGCACCATGTCAGCGATCACTTCGCCCGCCTTGTCTTGCGCTTCGCGAGTGCTGGCCCCGAGGTGGGGCGTGACCACGACGTTGGGCAACTGGAAGAGCGGCGACTCGGTGACTGGTTCGGTTTCGAACACGTCGAGCGCAGCTCCAGCGATGAGGCCGTCGCGCAGGGCCTCGGCGAGATCGGCCTCGACGACGATGCCGCCGCGCGCCACGTTGATGACTCGCAGCTCCGGCCTGGCTTTGAGCAGTAGGTCGCGGTTGATCAAGCCGCGCGTCTCTTTGTTCTTCGGCAAGTGCACCGTGAGAAAATCGCTCGCTGCCACCAACTGGTCAAGCGGCAACATGTCGACGTTTAACTGGCGGCCGCGCTCAGCCGAGATGTACGGGTCATAGGCGACGATCTTCATGCCGAGACCAATTGCGCGGTGCGCGACCAGCTTGCCGATACGGCCAAGACCAACGATGCCGAGCGTCTTGCCCGCCAACTCGACGCCTTCCCACTTGCTGCGCTCCCATCGTCCGTTGACGAGCGCCGCATGTGCTTGCGGCACGTTGCGCGCCATGGCCAGCAGTAAGGCGATGGTGTGTTCGGCGGCCGACACGATGTTCGATTCGGGAGCATTCGCCACCATGACGCCTGCCTTCGTTGCGGCTTCGACGTCAACGTTGTCAAGGCCAACTCCCGCGCGACCGACAACCACGAGGTCGGTCACCGACTCGAACACTGCAGCATCGACGTTGGTCGCACTGCGGACAATCAGCGCCTGCGCACCGCGCAGGGCCGCGATGAGCTCGGGGCCGTTCAGACCGAGTCGCACATCGACGTCATGACCGGCAGCACGAAGTCGATCGAGCCCTCGCTCGGCGATTTCTTCGGTTACGAGCACGCGCGCCACCCCTCCATCGTGGCGTGTGCCGCACCGAGTCGCCAACTTCACAGGCTCGCTTGCATCTGAGTCCGCGCTGCAAACCGTTATCGTGACGGTGCCGCGAGGCGAACTTTACTTTTCATAAGAACTCACGACTGATTGACCAACCCCGATGCCGCACCCCTTCCTCTCCCCTGAGTGGATGGAGGCTGCACGGGCGATTCGCGAGAAATACCGCGATCACGCCCCGCGCGTCACGTTCACGGTGCGATTCAACCAAGTGGTGACTGGCGTGCCGTTCGGCGAAGGCGTCGTGCATAGCCACATGGACACCTCGAGCGGCGAGCTCGTCATGGATCTCGGCCATCTCGACAAGGCTGACGCGACGCTCACCACCGACTACGCGACGGCGCGAATGATCTTCGTCGAGCAAGACCCACAAAAAGCGATGGAGGCCTTCCTCACAGGCAAGGTGAAGGTTGAAGGTGACATGCTGAAACTCATGGCGATGCAGACTGCGATGCCGCAGACGGAGATGTCGCTCGTTGTCGCGGCTGAGATCCGCGAGATTACGCAATAGGTCGGTTGCGGACCGTCGAGCGCACTTCCGACGCGAGCAATCCGGCCACCACACACACCGACGCCCCGACCACGAGCGAGTTGGCGTAGCTGGGCAAGATTCCCTGTTTAACTGTCGCTTCTTGCACGGTGATCATCACGGTCGCCCCGAGCAGCGCCCCCATTTGTGACACGAGTTGCTGCATCGCACTTGCAGCACCGAGCTGAGAGTCGTCAACCGCATTCGCGAGCAACGAGGTCATCGCCGGAGAAGCGACACCGAGACCGAGGCCAGAGAGCGCAAGACCGAAGGCAATCAACCACAGCGGCGTGTCGGAGCGCACCGTGGAGAGAATCACCATCGAAGTGAACACTGTCATCGAACCGAACATGCCGGCGAAGCGCTCGCCCGTACGCATGGTGACGTTGGCGCCGATTGGAGCGACGATCGCGAATGTAAGCGGTCGAGCGATGATCAGCCATCCGACCGTCGCGAGGCTGAGACCAGCGCCGTGTTGCAGCATCTGCGGCACGATCATGAACGCGCCCATGTAGCCAAAGTTGGCGAGCGACTGACTCATCACCGGAAACGCAATGTTGCGCGTGCGAAACCATGCCGGCGGCACCATCGGTGCGGCAACTCGTCGCTCCACCTGCACGAATGCAAACAACAGTGCCGCGCCTGCCGCAATCGTCGCGATGATGAGCGGCGAAGTCCAGCCCCATGCGCCGCCACGATTGATGCCAAGCAGAACGAGTGCCGTGCCCGAACCCAGGGTCAGTGCGCCAGCGAGGTCGAACTTGGCACTGGGCTGGCGTTCGGTGTCGCGCAACAACCACCACGCCACTGCCGCGCCAAGCACGCACAGCGGCGCTTGCACCAAGAAGATGACGCGCCATCCGATGCTCGAGACGAGTGGAACGCCCGCGACAACGCCGAGCACCGGCGCCCCAGCGGTCACGAAGCTCCACACGCCGAGCGGGCGCACGCGTTCGTGTGGTTCGAAGAGCCGGCTCGTGAACGCCATGCCGGCTGGACCGATGGCCGAGCCGCAGGCCGCAGAGAGCGTGCGCAGGACGATGAGCATGATCGCGTTTGGCGCGAGTGCGGCGAGACCGGCGAAGATTCCAGCGCCGAGCAGACCGAAGACGAAGACGCGCTTGTGCCCGAGCAAATCGCCGAGCGTGCCGAAGGCTGGCCCGACGACGGCGAACACAAGCATCGGGGCCGTGATCGACCAGCTCACCACGCTGACGGTGGAGTCGAGGTCGCGGGCGACGGTGTCGAGCACCACGACGAGCAACGTGATGGCAAAACTCACCGTGAACGCGCCCGACAGCAGCACCACCATGGTCGCCTTGCGGCGAGAGATGCCGACACGTTCGGCAAGTGCCGAGCGCATGCGCTCGCGCAACGGTGAGATGCCGACTTCGTCGACGCCTGTCGTCACGGGAACACCAGATTCACGGCACTGCCCTTGGGCACAGGGTCTCCGACTTTCAGCGTCACACCGTCCAGCGTCACCGCTCGAACACGGCTGGTCGATCGTCCGGAGATTGTCGCGACACCGATGCCCGCGTCACCGAGCGCCTTCTGCGCATCGTTCAGCGTCAGCCCAATGATCGCCGGCAGCGGCACTTGTTCAACGCCCTTTGATAGCGAATACGCGACGACGCCGTCGCGCGGCATCTGTTGGCCAGGTGGCGGATCCTGCGAGGCGACGAGGCCGAATGCAATCTCGCTGCTGAACACGTCGTCGTTGCGTTGCCCCACCAACTGCACGGCAGCCAACTGCACCAGGGTGTCATCTTCATTGCGACCGATGAGGTTTGGCACCGCGCGCAACACCGGTCCGCCCGACACGACGATGCTCACTTGCGTGCCCTTCAACACCTGGCTACCGGCAATGAGGTTCGGCTGCTCGGTCACGATCCACGACAACACTCGCCCAGCCGGTACGGAGTCACTGTCGCGCACTGTTTCTGAGACCGTGAGACCTTGATCGGTGAGCGCTGTCACCGCATCTTCCCGTGCAAGACCCGTGACGTCAGGTATCACCGCAAGCGTCGCCCCTTCGGACACCACGATCGTGAAGTCGCCGCCCTCGCGCAACGAGGTTCCCGCAGGCGGAATCGTTCGGATGACTTCGCCGAGATCAACGTCGTCGGAGCGTTCGGCGCGAATCACGATGTTCCAACCAAAGAGCGCAATGCCGTTGCGAGCTTCGCCCTCCGGCACGCCGATCAACTCGGGCACTTCATACGAATCGACGGCAAGTCGCTGCCACACCAGCGCCCCGGAGACGACGAGCGCGACTGCGACCACTGCGGACAGCAACCAGCGATAGCTGCGACGCTCTCCCGGTGCGGCACCAATCGCCACGTCGACACTGATCGGCGCAGGCGGCGTCGCTTCGGGCACGGTCGGTGCCGGAGGTTGCGGTGCCGTCGCCACTGCTTCGAGTGTTCGCGTGATGGTGTCGCGGAACGACTCGCTCGTGAGCGATTCGATGGGCTCGGGTGATGCAAGTCGTGCTGCAAGTTGCGCGAGTGATTGGCCGAACTCCAGCGCAGTCGCGCGGTCTGCTGGCTCGGGGCGACCTGCCTTCTCAATCGGCACCGCGATCGGCCCGATGTCGGCAGACACCGGAAGCAGCTTTCCGGCGCGGTTCGCCAATGTGACTGCAACGGAATCGGCGGTGTTGGGTACGTCGCCAGTGATGGTCTCGAGCACGGTGAGGGCGAGCGCGTACACGTCGCTTGGCGGTGTCGGTGTCGCGTCGGTGGCGAACTCCGGTGCGGCGTACCGGGCTTGTTCGATGCTCATCGTCGAGAGGTCGCCGCCGACGCCCTTCACGCCGAGACCGGCAAGGCGACCACGCGAGTCGGTGGAGATAAAGACGTTGGCCGGTCGCACGTCACCGTGCACCATGCCGAGCTGGTGCAAGTGGTGCAGGGCACGGCATAGGTCGAGCGCCAGAACGACTGCCTGCGACACGCTCAATCGGCGACCGCGATCGAGCAATTCGCGAAGGGAGATTGCTTCGAGACGTTCGGTGACGACAAAGACGAATTTCTTGTCGTCGATTACTGCCTCTCCCCAGTCGAGCGGTGACACGAGCACCGGATGCGAGACGCCCGCGACTGACAGCAACTGGCGCTTCAAGGCTTCGACGACCTCGGCGGGTTGCTGGTCGATGGTCACAAGGCGCACAACAACGGAAGCTCCGCTACGCGTGTCCGAGGCCTCAAAGACGCTGGTTGACTCGGCACCGCCACGTCGCAGGGCGCGGAGGCGGTACCTTGAGGCGACGATCGCGCCGGCTAAATCATCCCGGTCGGTCATTGACTGAACCAAACTAGCGCTGCATCACCATGCCGAGCCGCGAGAATGGAGCCATGCGAAAGCGCATCGACCGCTCACGTCTGCTGGCAAGCATCGGCATCTCCTTTGGTCTCGTGTTGGTTGTCGTTGGGTTCAGAAGCGGTCTCTCCGGCGAAGAGGCGCGTGAGTTTCCTGCCGATCGAGCGCATGTCACCTGCAGACGGTGACAGAGTGTTACGACAAGCGCAGATCATCGTCGACTTCGTCGACGGCTACGAAGCGTCTCTGAACATCGACGGCATCGAACTTCCGGTCACGCGACTCGACGAGCTCTCGTCATCCGGCGCACAACCCGCACCCGGCGCCCAGGTGGAGCTTCCGGCAACCGCCGTATTCGACCCAGGCAATAACGTCATCAGCTTCCAGCCGCAATCAGGGGCGCTCATCGAGACGTTTGCACAGGGCGAGCACGTAGCGACGGTGCGCTATTGGAAGATTCTCGACGGCCCGGCGAAGTCGCGCACGTACCAGTGGCGCTTCGTCACCGACTGAGTCAGGGAAGCTCACCAGTCTCGAGCAGTCGCTCGAAACTCTTCTCGTCGAGCTGCGGCACGCCGAGCTCGATCGCTTTCTTCAGTTTCGAGGCTCCAGGCTCGTTGCCGACGACCAGCGCGAACGTCTTTGCGCTCACACTGCTCGCACTCTTGCCGCCGCGATCCTTGATGGCACGTTGCGCTTCTTCTCGTCCGTAGCGCTCGAGCGTGCCAGTGACCACTACTGTCTTGCCGGCCAGCGTCTGCGGTGCGTCGACGACCACCACGTTGTCGAAGGCGACACCGCCCTTGCGCAACTTGTTGATGAGTGTCTTGTGTTGCTTGGTGGCGAACCAGCCGGCGACGGATTCGGCAATCACGTCTCCGACACCATCAATGGCGGAGAGTTCGTCTGCGCTCGCCGCAGTGATGGCATCGAGCGAGCCAAACCGTCGCGCGAGCGACTCGGCGGCAGCCGGGCCGAGATGCTTGATGCCAAGGGCAACGAGCAATTTTTCGAGTGGCCGCGAACGGGAGGTGTCGATTGACTTGAGTAAGTTCGCCGACTGCACTTCGCCGAAACCCTGCGCAAGCAGCGTCTCCGTCGTAAGCGAGTAGATGTCGCCGACATCTTCGATGACTCCGGCGTCGCTCAGCTTGTAGACGGTCTTTTCGCCGAAACCTTCGATGTCCATTCCGACTCGTGAGGTGAAGTGAATGATCTTCTGATCGCGTTGGTTCGGGCATTCGGGTTCGACGCAACGCGTGTCTGCTTCGCCCTCGGCTTGCACCAACGTCGATCGAAGATCGCACGGGCATTTCGTCGGGAACTTCCAGGGCTTGCTGTTCTTCGGCCGCAGCGCAAGCACCGGGCCGACGACCTCCGGAATCACGTCGCCTGCTTTGCGCACGACGACCGTGTCGCCTGGCCGCACATCTTTGAGCTGCACCTGTTCGCGATTGTGCAACGTCGACATCGACACCGTGCTGCCCGCAACCACCACCGGTTCGAGCACGGCAAACGGCGTCGCGCGCCCGGTGCGGCCGATCGACACCATGATGTCGCGCAAGAGCGTGGTGCGTTCTTCGGGTGGAAACTTGACGGCAACCGCCCACCTCGGCGCTTTTGACGTGAAGCCGAGGCGCTCGCGCTGCGAAAGATCGTCGACTTTCACCACGACGCCGTCGATGATGTACGGGAGGTCGTTGCGCAACGACTGCCAGTGGGCGCAGAACTTGACTACCTCGTCGAGCGAGTCGACGACGCGCACTTCTGGGTTGATCGGGAAGCCACATTTCGCCAGGTAATCGAGGGTGTCGTGGTGTGAGTCAAACTGCGGCACGCCCTCCACTTCGCCGAGTTGGTATGCCCAGAACGAGAGTTCGCGCGTGGCAGTGACTGCTGCATCTTTTTGGCGGAGGCTGCCCGCACCAGCGTTGCGCGGGTTGGCCGGCACCGGCTGGGGCTTCTTTCCCGCAGCAATTCGCGCTTCGTTTTCTTTCATCTTTGCGTTGCGGAGATGATCAAACGCAGCTTTCGACATGTACACCTCGCCACGTACCTCGAGCACCGCCGGACGAGCCGAACCCTGCAACTTCTTCGGCACTTCCTTGATCGTCGCCACATTCGCCGTGACGTCTTCACCGACTTTTCCGTCGCCGCGAGTGGCCGCTTGCACGAGCGCACCGTTCTCAAAACGGAGGCTGAGCGCCAGACCGTCGATCTTCAGTTCGCAGACGAACCGTGTCGGCTGGTGGTCGAGTCCTTTCGCGACTCGCTCGCCCCAAGCGCGCAGTTCTGACTCGTCCATCGCGTTGTCGAGGCTCATCATCGGCTGGCGATGCGTGACCGGCGCAAAGGTGGTGCTCGACGCCGCACCAGGAAGATCGAGCAGCGACTGCTCGGGTTTGAGTTCGGGGTGCTCGGTCTCGATGTTTCGCAACTCGCGAACGAGTTCGTCGAATTCCGCGTCAGAGATCTCGGGTTCGTCGGCCCCGAAGTAGCGGTCGTTGTGATACGAGATCAACTCGCGGAGCTCTGCAGCGCGAGCGACGACCTTCTTTGACGCTGCCACGCCTGAACTTTACCGCTCGGGACCCGCACGATTCGTAGGATTCGAGCGTGAAGAACAGCCTGCGTGCCGCGTGGTTGGTGATTGCCCTCCTTCCCGGGGCCGTCGGTGCTCAACGAGCGACCGACATCTCGCCCTGGGTGGTGTGGATTATCTGGGCGCTGGTGGGCATCGCCGTGCTGGTGCCGCATCCGTTGTCGCTCACGATGATTCGCTTCTTTGCGCCGATGCTCACGTTGCACACAGCATGGCGGGTTGCCACGTCGAGCGATCCGCTGTTTGAAGCTGGCGACCGAAATTGGGGCACGGTCGCTGGGCTCGTCATTCTCGTCGCAGCGTCGGCGACTGCGTTCTTCTCCCGCTATGGGGCGCTGCACGCGCAGGCCGCCGCGTACGGGCACGAAGTGCGGCACATGCTGCGACCGCCCGTCGCGGTGTTGGCGCCGCTTGCTCTCCTGTGGATGCTCGT
>RFOJ01000190.1 GCA_009926705.1 Acidimicrobiia bacterium | reverse complement strand
ACATAGAACACGATGCCGCCGCCCGGGCCAGTATCACCCACCACGCACGTACCACCGTCGGCACATCCAAGAGTGCCGCCGAAGGCGCGAACTGGGCGCACCTTCCAGCTGTTTGTCTTTGCGGATTGTCCCCTGCTGCCTGATGCAAAGCCCTGTTGCCACGAATTCGACAGCGTGACCTCGTTCGAACCCCAATACCCACCTGAGAATCCCGTTCGTTGCGACCCAGAGTTGTTGCACTGCACCGATGTGTCACCCGTCGTTTGCGTTCTCGAGTACTTGCACAGCTCGTTTAATTCATCCTGCGACGGAAGGTGCCAGTCGGTCTTGCCGTTGTTGCTGTAGTCCCACGCCGCGGTAATCGCACGGCCGGCCGTGTTTCCGCCGCCGGCTTGCCCGACGGCAGCCTGCGTGTTTGCGTAGCCCGTGCCCACCGCGGTGCCCTGTGCAGTGGCACCTATCGCCGTTCCGGTAACCCCCGACCAGACACAAGCGGGATCATCCGTTGCGGTACCCGGCGTGGCACATGCGTCGTCTGCAGTGCTGCTGTTGCCCCAAAAGTTGGGGGCGGCCTCGAGATAGCGACAGGTTGACGTGAGTGCTGAGCCGCATGTGAACGTGCCGCCACCCGAGTGCACATAGAACACGATGCCGCCGCCGGGGCCGGTATCGCCCACCACGCATGTACCGCCGTCGGCGCACGTGGCTGGGGCGACGGTGGTCGTGGTGGTTGTCGCGGGCTGGTTGCAGCTCGGCAACGTGAACGTGACGATGGCGGAATGCGGGGTGACGTTCTGGTTGCTGTGGGTGAGACCGTCCCAGTCGGCGCGCATCGCGTAGATGCGCAACGCATACGTGGCGCCGTGAGCGAGCCAGTTCGGCATCGCCGTCGAGGTGCCGCGAACGTTCCACATCGTGTACTCGCGGAAGTCATACGTGCCCGCTGCGGAGACTCGCACCCACTGCAGCGAATACAGCCCCGTGTCGGGTGAAGCACCACGCCATGTCACCTGAATCGGCCGACACGCCACTGGCTCGGCGACGGTGACAGTTGGGGCGGTCGGGGTTGAGACCGTCGTTGTCGTTGTCGTGGTGGTGGTTGTCGTCGTTGTCGTGGAAGTCGGCACGACGGTCGTGGTGGTTGTTGAGGCTGTGCCCGCGGCTCCCCCGGCTGACGAGCTCGTCGAGCGCACAGCCAAACACACCATGTCGCCAATGAACAGCGGTGTCGTCAGCGAGGCGGAGTTGATACGCAACAACCGTGCCTGCGGCACTCTGAAACGTGCCGCAAGACGCGACCACGAATCGTTCGCCAACACGCGATGCGTCGAGGTGCACTGCGGTGAAGGTTTCACACTCGGCGAAGCAGGCACTGTGGCGGTTTTTGCGGCAGCACCGGCACCAAGCGACGAAACGACGACCAACATCGCCGCGGTCATCGCGATGCGAGCAACCCGCTGTCTCGACATCTCCTTACTGTACGCAGTATCTAATAAGGCGAGCAAATTAGAGTAGTTGCGTGAGTAAACGCCACCGCTCTCCCAAAAGGGGAACTACCACGACGAACTCAGGTAGTGCTCAGAAGCGTCGTCGAGCGCGGCCGGCGTCTGCGACGAGCGAGGAGCTCAAGAAGCCAACTCGAGCGAACGGCCGGGCGACTGTCGCGGTGCTACTCAAGCACGGGCGCGATGAGCTCGAGCGATCCGGCACCGTCAAATTCAGTCTCGACACCGTGTTGCGACGATCCAAGGTGTCGCGTAGTTCG
>RFOJ01000189.1 GCA_009926705.1 Acidimicrobiia bacterium | reverse complement strand
GTGCTTGCCGTCGCCGTCACCTACGCCAACGACGCTGCCGATGGCGTAGGTGACGGCGACGGCAAGCACGGTGATGGCGACCTGCCGAAGTGTGCCGAGCCACCATGGCCGCTCTGACTGGCCGGCGATGACGGCTCCGAGAATTCCCGCCGCTACCACGCCGATGGCGATCGATGCCATTCGCGCGGAGTCGCCGGCACCGGAGAGCCACGGAATCACTGGAAGCATCGCGCCGAGCAGGAAGCTCACGATCGACACCGCCGCCACGACGAGCGGGTTGGGAAGTTGTGCCGGGTCAAGGCCGAACTCTTCGCGTGCGTGCACCATGACCGCACGCTCGGGGTTCTTCATCACTTCTGCTGCTGCCGACTCGGCTTGCGTCGACGACATGCCGTGCGAACGGTAGATGCCTGCGAGTTCTGAAGTTTCAGCACTCGTGTTCCGCTTGAGTTCGCGCAGTTCGAGCGCCATCTCGCGTTTCACGAGGTCGTTCTGCGACTTGACCGACACCCATTCGCCGGCAGCCATGCTGACTGCCCCTGCGACGGCGGATGCGATGCCTGCGAGCCGCACGTACGACGCATCGACGCCGCTTGCGGCAAAGCCGATGATGAGCGAAACATTGGTGACGAGACCGTCACTCACGCCGAACACTCCTGCGCGTGCACTGCCTCCGGCGAGTGCTCGGTGGTCGGGGTGGTCTTGGTGCTCTGCGCGTCGTGCCTTGGTCACGCACCCAACCTACTTGTCGCAGTTAGCGTCGTACGCGGTGTCAAGTACTCCTCGCTATCGCTTCGCACCGTCACCCACTGGGTATTTCCATGTCGGTGGTGCTCGCACGGCGCTCTACAACTGGATTCTGGCTCTGCAGAACGACGGCGTGTTCGTGCTGCGCATTGAAGACACCGACGAGTCGCGCAACCAGCCGCAGTGGACTCAAGGCATCATCGACGCCCTTGCATGGATCGGCATCAATGGCGATGACCCACACTTTGAAGGGCCGTACTTCCAGTCGGCGTACGCGGCCGCGCACACTGCCGCCGCGCACAAACTGTTCGAATCAGGTCATGCGTATTACTGCGATCTCACTCCAGAGCAGGTACAAGAGCGCGCCAAGGCTGCCGGAAAACCCGGATACGACGGCTACTCCCGTGACCGCGGGCTGACGGCGGGGCCCGGTCGCGTGCTTCGATTCAAGGTGCCGGCGGGCACCACGGTGGTGCGCGACGAAGTGCGCGGGGAAGTGGCGTTCGACAACTCGACTATCGAAGACTTCGTATTGTTGCGCGGCAACGGCTCGCCAGTGTTCATCCACGCCAACGTGGTCGACGATATTTCGATGGGCATCACCCACGTGGTTCGCGCCGAAGAGCACCTGCCGAACACCCCGAAGCAGCAAATGCTGTGGGATGCGCTGGGGCACGCGCCGCCGGTGTGGGCACACGTGCCAGTGCTGGTCAACGAGCAGCGCAAGAAGTTGTCAAAACGTCGCGACAAAGTCGCGCTCGAGCAGTACCGCGCCGAGGGTGTCGTTGCAGACGCGATGGTCAATTACCTGATGACGCTGGGCTGGGCGCCGAGCGGCGACACCGAGATCGTCGACTTCTCGCGCATCGTGGGCGAGTTTGCGCTCTCGAGCGTGAACCATTCGTCGGCGTTCTTCGACGTGAAGAAGCTGAACGCCTTCAACGGCGAGTACTTGCGCAAGATGTCGACAAGTGAGTTCGTCGTAGCTTGCGAACCGTGGATCAGCGGCGCTCCGCCGACCGTGCCGGGAATCGAGACTGCACCG
>RFOJ01000188.1 GCA_009926705.1 Acidimicrobiia bacterium | reverse complement strand
TCGAGTGAGTCGGCGTGCAGCGACGCTTACGAGAATCTGCGTGGTCGCAGCGCCATGGTGATGCACACGCGGTTTGAACACTGGCGTGCCGTGCGGGCGGGTCTCGTGATTGCCGACCCAGCACGAAGCGGCTTGGGCAAGGCTGGCGTCACCACACTGCTCGACACGGCGGCTCCGACGGTGGTGTTGGTGTCGTGCGACGCAGTAGCTGCAGCTCGCGACGCGCGATTGCTCGTCGACGCCGGCTACGACCTTGTCAATGCGGAAGTGCTCGACTTGTTTCCGCACACGCACCACGTTGAAGTGGTGTCACGCTTCGTGCGCGATTGAGCCCCGCCACTCGCGCTGGCGCACCCCACCGACGACGTCGGTCGTGTTCGACTCAGACTTTCGCGCGAGCGGCGTGGATGAAGCCAGCAATCGCCGCAACAAACATCACCGCAGCGACGAGGAAGCCCACGAATGCCGCCTGCATCGCCTTCTCGCCGAAGATGCTAAAGCCGTAGGTGGTGAGCAAGAGTCCGCGCAGTGTCTCGCCCTTGAACATGCTCTCGCGTGTCGCATTGACTGCAGCGAGGTCGGCCTTCAGTGTCTCGAGGTCAGCGGCACCCGCGGCCTCGGCAGCGGCCACTTTGTCACGCAGTTCGCGCTGGGGCGTGCCGAGTGATGCGTAGGTCTCACCTTTGCCGATGCCGGCGAGGTGTGCACCGATGTATTCGTTGGCGTAGCACTCAGCTTTTTCGCCAGAGTCGACGACGGTGCCGGCGAACTCGATGAGGCATTCCACTGTTGCTTCTTCGTCGGTCAGTGCCTCGGTGGCAGGAAAGTTGATTTCCTGGGCAGAGAGCTGATCTTTCACGTAGTCGCGGGCAAACGTTCCGTTCGCACGAAACACGAAGCCGAGCACGAGGAAGAGGATCGCGGTTGCGACGCCTCCCACGGAGATGATGAGGTCAAGACGCTTGCGTGACATTTCGTTTCCTTTCGAAGTGGTGATCACGACAACGTGGTGCTGTCGATGACTTCGACGGTAGGAATGCACACGTCATCAACACAAGCAAACTCGCGGTGATTCGCGTCGCTCAGGTGTTAGTCGACGCTGACGAGTTGTCAGTCACGACTTACAAGTTGTTCGTCGCACCTAACGAGCTGCGCAGCGTGAAGAGCACGAGCACAGCGCTCCACGCAAACACTGCAGTGAGCAACATCGGTGCGACCGGTGAGCCTGAAGTGAAGCGCAGCACTCCAGCAATGATCGGGCTCAACGAGCCTCCGATGGTCGCCACCAAACCGACGGCTCCCATCACGGCGCCGAAATCTTGTTCGCCAATCACTCGTCGTGCCACGATGCCGTCAAGGGCCGACAACGCCCCAATTGAGATTCCCGCGAGCACCACATACAGCGTCGCGAGCGGCAACATGCCCGAGGTGAGCAACACGACGGCCGCCAGACCGAGCACGACTCGAGCAACGAGCATCAACTCGAGTGCACCCCACCGTTCGATGGCGGCAACGAGCGGCAGACGACCAGCCAACTGCAACAGTCCGCGAGCGCTTGCGAAACCAGCCGCCACCCCGGCGCTGAGACCCGCCCAGGTCATCGTCGGAACCTGATACACCAGCAAGCTCGACGCAGCAGCCGACGACAAGAGCGCTGCGATGGCGAAACGCCGCACCTCGCGGCGCTTGGCCGCACTGCGAAGCGCCTGCAACAGTGAGCCAGCCGCGCCGGGTTGCGAGCCGCGCGGACTGCACACCACCGCACAGATCGCAAAGGCCGCAAACGTCGCGATC
>RFOJ01000187.1 GCA_009926705.1 Acidimicrobiia bacterium | reverse complement strand
GAGCAGCACTTTCGATCGACCTTCGAGCTGACCGATTCGCACCTTTGCTTCGCCTTCGATGACCTCAATCGCGGATCTATTGGCACCCGAGATCTCGACGACCGCGGGCAACACGATTTTCATCTTCTTTGCATGCTGCGTGACCGTGGTGGGCAACCAGCCGGTGTTCGCCACGCCGAGTCGCACCTTCCATACGTCACCGCCGAGCGACGTCGCTTCGGCGAGCTTGATCTCAAGCCGTGGTGACGCCATCGCTTGGTAGATCGCCACGTCGGCGTGTGCGGCAACTTCGGCACGCAGCAACGACGACGGCGCATTCGTCCAGATATGGAACATGTCGGGTCCGCCGATTTCCACCTTGCCGAGTTGCGGGTGGTCGAAGGCACGCCAACCGACGTATGAGCCTGGCGCGTGCTTGTCGCTCCAGCGGCACACGGCGAGATCTTGCGAAGGAGTCGGGCCCACGTACCAAACATCGGTGGGCGAGTGCTCGCCAGTTGCGCGGTAGATGGCGTCCCAGAATTCGGTCGTCCACGAGTAGACGCCAAGGTGGTCGTACGCCCAGTCGTCGCCTGCGCCGCCCATGACACGCGACTTGTCCCACGTCAAGTCTTCGAACACCGAGTGCACGGGATACGTGGTGAGCGGTGTCGAATGCTCGCCGAACTTCTTGAAGATGAAGAGGTCCTCTGGCGGCAGCTTGGAGTCGGGCAAGTTGCTGCTCGGCCGCAGCATGAAACCACCTGCGGTGTGGAACGCGTTGTAGCCGCACACGTTGGGGCTTTCACCGCGCGCACGAGCGAATGAATCTCTGGTTCGCTCATCGGATGGTCACCTGAGCCGAGCACGTCGACGCCCCAACCAGCGGGGAAGTTGCGGTTCAAGTCGAGACCGGCAGGGTCGCGCGGCTGGTCGATGGTGAAGCCGTCGTAGTTCTCAATCAACCCTTCGGTGAGCAGTCGGTAGCGAGTCGTACCTGCTGGCGCTCCGAGCGGACCGACAGGGATCATCACTCGCGGTTCTTCGGGGTGCGGCATCCACGCACCGTCGGGGTCGGCGATGCGCATCGTGAGAATTCGACCGTCGCCGTCGATGTCTTGCGGATGCAAACCGGGCCACCGGTGGCCGTCGCGCCACGGCCAAGGGCGCACGCTCGAGCGGTGGAAGAGCGGCCGGTCGGCGAGCGCGTCTTCAACTCCGTCGGGGTTCACTCGGGGTGCAATATAAAAGGTGCGAGTGCGCAGCGCCTCGACGACTGTCGCGTCACCGGCGACGAACTTCGTGACGAGGTGATGGATGATGTAGAGCGCCGCGACACCACCAGTTACCTCGACGGCGTGAATGTTGGCATCGATCCAATGCGCGGGTTTGGTGTGGTGTTCGCCAGTACGTGTGTCAGTAATCGTGGCCACCAGCAAGTCGCGGCCCATGTGTGATTGTCCATAGCTCTCGACGGTGAGCAATGTTGGGTGTTGGGCTGCGAGTGCGCGCTGGGCTGCGAGTGCGCGCAACCACGCAGCCATCTCGTCGTAACGCAAGAATCGGTCGAAGTCGTAAGTCATGCGCCGAGGCTAGACCGCGCAGGAATGTCCGTACCTCTTCAAAGCGCCCACAAGTAGATTCGCTTCATGGCGATGCGCAAGTGGCGAGTAGCAGCGGTTGTCGTGTTGATGAGCACGCTGTTGCCGCTGGTGCACAGTCCGCAGTCCATTGCAGCACTTCAATCCAACGACGTGCCTCAGCCCATTCGGGTGCGTTCCTGCAAGGACGGTGGCGTATGCAAACTTGGCGATAAGGGTCCTTTGGGTGGAGTGGTGTTTTACGCTGCCCC
>RFOJ01000186.1 GCA_009926705.1 Acidimicrobiia bacterium | reverse complement strand
CCGACGAAACCCAGCACCGCCGACTCGCGCAGGTTGATGTCGAGTCGATACAACGCCGTGCCGATGAACGACGGCGTCACTTGTGGTACCAACGTGGCGAGCACGGTTTGCCATTTGCCGGCGCCAGTCGAGGTCACCGCCTCGCGCGACATTGCCTCGGTGTTTTCGACGGCCTCGGTGAAGAGCTTGCCGACCATGCCGATGGAGTGAATCGCCAAAGCGAGCAGACCTGGCAGCGGCCCGATGCCGAGTGGCAACGTGAGCACTGCAGCGAGCACCAAGGTGGGTAAAGCACGGGTGAGAGTGATGATGGCGCGCGCCACTGCGAACACCACCGGATTCGGGGTGGTGTTGCGGGCCGCCATGAAGGCCAGCGGGATACTGAGCACTACGCAGGCCGTGGTGCCAATCAATGCCATCCAAATCGTTTCCACCGTGGCCTTCAACACCACGCGCATGTTGTCGAAGTTGGGCGGCACCATGTCGACCACGAGGTTCCACAGTTCGGTGAAACCGCCAAAGAGTGTGAGCAGCGTCATGTCGATGTACATCCACGACCACACGACGCCCACGACGTAGGCGACAAACACCGCCAACAGCGCCTTGCTCTGCCACTTTCGCGGTGCGCGGGGCAGCTTGTTGCCGGCCGCGCGGGCCAGCGGCTCGACGTGCGCCGCCGTCATGTCAGGCGCGCTGACGTTCGGTTATCGGTGCGGCTGCAGGCGTACTCGGGGTGGCGAGAAGCTCCGACTCGCGGTCCACTCGGCGGTACACCTCCATCACGTCAGTTTGTGACAGGCCGCGCGCATCTTGATCGAGCACCACGCGTCCGTCGCGCAAGCCGACGATGCGATGCGCCCAGCCGAGTGCAAGCTCCACCTGGTGCAAGGTGACGATGACGGTCATCTTGTCTTCGGTGGCCACCTTGAGCAACAACTCGAGCACCTGCGCGCTCGACTCGGGGTCGAGAGATGCCACTGGTTCGTCGGCCAGCAGCAACTGTGGCTGCTGCATGATCGTGCGGGCGATGGCAACGCGTTGCATTTGGCCACCCGACAAAGTGTCGGCACGCTGATAGGCCTGCGGGGCGAGACCCACGCGCTCAAGGTGATCGAACGCCTCACGGCGCAGCGTGCGTGGGTACGACCACACGCCATAACGCGGGCCACGCAAGCGGCCGAGCGCACCGCTCAACACGTTCTCGAGGCAGGTCGCCCGACCCACCAAACCGAATTGCTGAAAGACGAATCCGACGTTGCGTCGCACGTCGCGCAACTGCTTGCTCGAAGCCGATGACACCTCGACGCCGAACACTTTCACGGTGCCGGCGGTGGGCTTGTGCAGCCCGTTGAGATGGCGCATCAGCGTTGACTTACCTGAGCCTGAAAGGCCGATGAGTGACAGCAACTGACCTTTCGGCACGGTCATTGACACGTTGTCGAGGGCCAGCGTGCCGTTGGGGAAACGCTTCGATACTCCGGTGAGGCTGATGAGGGGATCAGCCCCACCGGAGAGAACGGTGGTCATGCGAATGTTGCGCGAGTGGTTACGGTCGTTGTTGCGTTGAGTGTTAGCGGCAACGGCTCGACTTGGTGGCTTCACACACCTGGCGAATCGCGTCGTACACCGCGTCGCTCGTGGGCTTGAAGCCCCACGTGGCGTCTTCGATCACGTTGCAGTTCGTCTCGTTTGCGCAGAGACCCATGCTGACGAACGCCGTCTTGTTGATCTTCTCAAGGATCGTCTTCTTCACTAATGCAAAGAGATCGGCGGGCAGGTCCTTACGCACCGCGATCGGCGAGTTCGGAATCTCACCGCTCTTCCACACGACGTTGAAGTCGGAGGTCTTGATCAAGCCGCGGTCGACGAGCAACTTGTCGAA
>RFOJ01000185.1 GCA_009926705.1 Acidimicrobiia bacterium | reverse complement strand
CGTCGAAGTCGGCGTGACGGTCGTACATCTCGTCGGCAAGCACGAGACCGATCACAGCATCGCCAAGGAATTCAAGTCGCTCGTTCGAAGGCTCGCTCGGGTGCTCGGCAGAGTACGAGGAGTGCGTCAGCGCGAGTCGCAGAAGCGACGCGTCGCGAAATTCGTGACCAATCACCGACGCGCACTCGCGCAGGAGCGCTTCGTTCACGGCTGGGCGCTCACCGCCACTGCTGCGCGGATCTTCTCCACGATGTCGCCCTGCACCATGTCTCGTGCGACCTTGATGCCGTCGCGCGTGCGCTCGACGAACCGTGCGAGATGATGCACACGCCGTTAAGGCCGAGCAGCATCGCGCCACCAGTGGTGTCGGGGTCGAACTGCGAGTAGAGGTCGAGGAACGCCGGCATTAACGCATCGGCGTGCTCTTTGTATTGCGGGGCACCGATCGCCGTGAAGAGCGACTTGACCACAGTCTTGAGGGCTCCTTCGAGGCTCTTCAGGGCGACGTTCCCGGTGAAACCGTCGGTGACGACGACGTCGACTTCGGTGGTCATGATGTCTCGACCCTCGACGTTTCCGACGAAATTGATGCTCTTTTCTGCGGAGAGCAATTCATACGCCTCTTTGCGCAACGAGTCGCCCTTGCCTGGTTCTTCGCCGATCGACAACAAGCCGACTTTCGGTTTCGCGATGCCGTAGCGCGCAGTGGAGAACACCGACCCCATCACCGCAAATTGTGTGAGCCACGCGGCTTCAACTTCTGCGTTTGCACCTGCGTCAAGAAGGATTGTCGGAGTCGAGCCGGGCACTGGAATCGGCGTCGCGATTGCCGGACGCTTCACGCCGTCGGCACGACCCATGCGTAAAAGCGCCGACGCCATCGTCGCCCCGGTGTTGCCAGCCGAGATCATTGCGCTTGCCTTACCGTCGCGAACCGCTTCGGCGCAACGCACGAGCGTGGAGTCTTTCTTCTTCTTCACCGACGACGCGGCGTCTTCGTCCATGCCGATGACTTCGGTGGCGACCAGCAACTCGAGGTCGCCGCGATCGGCGAGGTCTGAGGGACCAACGAGCAGAACGGGGATGCCTTCGGCGGCGGCCTGCTTGGCGCCGGCGACGATCTCAGCGGGGGCTTTGTCGCCTCCCATGGCGTCGACTGCGATCGGTTTCATGGCGAGAACGTCAGACTAAACGCTCGACTGCGGGCTGCCGAGCACACGAGAACGGTTCATTCAAGGTCTGACCGAGACGATCTCGGCGAGTTGTGCAGAAGTGCGGTGGAGTCAGTCGACCGCGTAGGCCACGCGACCCTTGTACCAACCGCAGTTGGAACACACGACGTGCGGCTTCTTCACGGTGCCACAGCGCGGGCAGGTGCTCTGCGCCGGGGTGTGCAACTTCATGTTGATGGAGGCTTTGCTGCGACCGCGGGCCTTGGAGCGCTTTTTCTTTGGAATGGCCATTTGGTCACTCTACCGCGTCGCCGAGTTTGCCACGCAGGGTATCCAGCGCAGCCCAGCGCTCGTCGCGCGATGCCACCACGCACGTGCACTTCATCGTCGCGCGATCAGCGCCGCACTGCGGGCACAGACCCAGACAGTCGTTGCGACACAACGGAGCCTCCGGCACCGCGAGTAGCACTGCTTCGCGAACCGGGAGCGTGAAGTCGATCTGGTCGCCGACGATGGGCTCGGTCTCGCTCAACGCGTCACCCGCCGAGTCGCCATGGTGGTGGGCAGCGACATGCACGCCACGAGAGAACGCCTCGTCAATCTCGGCGTCAACCGAGCCGCTCACCTGGCGCAGACAGCGGCGGCAAACCGACTTCCACGCCGTGCGTGCGGTACCTCGCGCGACGATTCCCGTCGACGAACTCTCGAGTTCGATGTC
>RFOJ01000184.1 GCA_009926705.1 Acidimicrobiia bacterium | reverse complement strand
CCAAAATGCGGCCGTAGTCCGCGCCCTGGTTGCGGTAGTGGAACAGGCTGATGTTCCAGCCCGGCCGCATCAGGCTCAGAAACTTCATGAGCGCGCCGGGTCGCTCGGGGAACACAAAGCGCAGCACGCGCTCGTCTTTGGCCAGCGCCGAAATGCCGCCCACCATATGGCGTATGTGTTCTTGCGCCAGTTCGTCATGCGTCAGGTCGATGGCGCCAAAGCCGTGCTTGACAAAACTGCGCGCAATCCGCCCCGACTCGCCCGGCCCCTTGGTGCTCAGGCCGACAAACACATGGGCCTGCGCCGCGTCGTTCATGCGGTAGTTAAAGCCACTGCCCGAGCGAGTGTCTTCCCATCGCGGCACGGCTGGATTGTTCTCGTGGCCGTGGTCGTGCCATGCCGCGGCACGTTCGTAGTCGCGCTTGTCGCGGAAGACGATCATTCCACCCTCGCCTGTCGTCATGGTCTTGGCGAAATCGAAACTGTACGTGCCCATCCGGCCCCACGTACCAAGCGCTCGACCGTCCAGCGATCCGCCGCAACCCCATGCCGCGTCCTCGATGAGCACGACGTTCTTTCGGCTGCAGATGTCGGTGATTTCCCGAAGTCGCGCTGGGGTGCCAAGCATGTGCACCGCAATGACCGCGCGCGTTCGCGGCGTGATGCGTCGCTCGAGGTCGGCAGGGTCCATGTTCAACGTGGCGTCGACTTCGCAGCAGACGGGCACAGCGCGCGCCTCGATAATCGCTTCTGCGGTGGCCACAAACGTAAAGCTCTGGGTGATGACCTCGTCTCCGGGCTGCAAGTCGAGTGCGGCGAGAGCCACGCGCAAGGCAGCAGTGCCCGACGTGACCGCCAACGCATGGGGCACCTTCATGTAAGAGGCAAATGCCGATTCGAACTCGCGAACTTTGTAGCAATCGTTGCGCAAAGCATCAAAGCCATGTCGAAAGAGCACGCCCCCGCGAGCGAAGATGTCGTTGATCTCCGCCTGCTCCTCAGCTCCGATGACCTCGAAACCTGGCACGCTTACATCCTCCGGAAGATGTCGACGACTCTTTCGTCGGTGAGCACCTCGCGAAAATTCGGGCCGAGTGCGTTCGTCAGCGGCTTGGCATGCACGACTGTTGATGCGACGAGCCGAGCAAACTGGTCGTCGCTCAGCCCAGCGCACACGCCAGACGGCAGTTCGACATTTTGTTTCTCCAGCATGCTGCGGAATTCGGCGTGCTCAGCCGGATAGAACTCCTCGAGTGCGTTCAGCGCGATGCAGTTCGCCACGCAGTGGTGCAGCCCCAACACGACACTGAGACCTGCCGAGAACGGGTGCACGACTCCGACGTAACTCGTCGCGATTGCGCATCCACCGAGATACGAAGCCACCATCAGTCGTTCACGGGCGTCGTTGTGCATCATGTCGTCGCCGAGAAACACTTGTCGGCAAAGGTTCACGGTCTCGCGCGAGTACGCGTCACCGACGGCATTACGGTACGAACCCGCGAGTGCCTCGACGCAGTGGATGTAGGCGTCCATCCCGGTGTAGAAGTACTGGTTTCGCGGCACCGTCGCAGTGAGATCGGGGTCGAGCACCATCTGGTCGTACACCGTGTAGTCGCTATTCATCCCGAGCTTGAGACCGGACTTCGTGTTGGTCATCACGCAGGTGCGAGTTGCCTCGGCTCCGGTGCCAGAAATCGTCGGCACCGCAATCTTGTGGACGCCCGGTACCTTCACCAAATCCCACCCTTGGTAGTCGGCCGCGTTACCCGGGTTGGTGAGGAGATTTGCAACTGCTTTCGCCGTGTCCATCGTGGTGCCACCTCCAAAACCGACGATGGTCGCCGGTGTGCCACCAACCGCACGACGAATGTCGTCGGTGATGGCGTCGAT
>RFOJ01000183.1 GCA_009926705.1 Acidimicrobiia bacterium | reverse complement strand
GGTATCGCGAGCGCCGCCGCCAACTCTTCTTGGCGCTGCGGCGATACGACCTTGTCATTCGTGGTGATAATCATCGCGCCGGGCATCTTCAGCTCGTTCAGCCAGGGTCGGGAGTCAAAGTCGCCGATTGCGCTGCCGGCTTCGAGAATGTGACGCCAGTCGTGGCTTGCGATTTGGCGCGCAGCCCAGTCGGCGAGCGAGTGCGTCTTGCGCTGCAGGTAGATCTGTTCGGTCACCCACGACCGGGCTTGAGCGGTGGTGAGGCGCGACAAGCGCGCCAAGCCGGTGAGACCGAGAAAGTTGAGTCGCTCGTCGCGTGAAGAAGCGAAATATCCAGACGTGGCTGCCAACACGAGACCACGCACTCGCTGCTCGTGACGCTGAGCGACGAGCTGCGCGATCGCGCCACCCATCGAATAGCCGACGGGGATGAACGTGCCGACGCCGAACACGTCGGCGATGGCTGCGACGTCGTCGGCGCAGTCTTCTAAGCGGAAGCCTTTTGCTGGTCGCAGGCCTTTGCCGTGACCGCGATGGTCGGGGGCGAGCACGCGGAAGTGTTCGCCGAGTGCGTTGAAGCAGGTGAACCAGTTGAGGTCGGCGGTGGCGGTCCAGCCGTGCAACAATATGAGTGTCGGCGCACCGCGGGGCCCGGCGACTTCGCGCACGAATGTGCGGCCGCGACCGATGAGTTCGACTTCGTGCCCCTCCGGGAACCCGTCACGGGCGGGATGAGTCCGACGAATCACGTCAGCTGCCAGCCTCCACGCTGACCACCTTGACCGAGAGCATGCCGTTCGGCGCCTGGTACTTCACCTTTTCGCCGGCGCCCGCGCCAAGCAATGCGGCGCCGAGCGGAGACTTGGGGCTCATCACGCTGACGCTCGGGTCACTCGGCTTTTCTTCCATGTGGCCGATGAGGTAACGCTCGGCCTGGTCGGGGGAGTCGCCGTCGTAGAGGATCGTCACGATGCACCCGATGGCCACCTTGCCGTCGTTGACTGCTTCGACGATCTCGTGGTCTTCGAGAATCGCTTCGATTTGGCGGATGCGTGCCTCCATGTGACCCTGTTCGTCTTTGGCGGCGTGGTAGTCGCCGTTCTCCTTGAGGTCGCCCATCTCGCGTGCGCGCCCGATGCGCTGGGCCACCTCGATACGGCCGCGCGTCGTGAGGTCGAGATGCTCGGCCTTCAGGCGCTCGAGGGCGACGGCAGAAACGCGATGCTTCGGCACGCAGTCAGGTTACTGATGCGCAGTGTTCGGACGATGAACATCTGATGCGTCCGTAGCCTGAATGAAGTGAACGGTGTCGCATCCCGCGCTTCGCAAACGGCTTTGCATCGCGTGGCGGTAATCGGCGGAGATGGCATCGGCCCGGAGGTGCTCGCCGAGGCCCTCAAGGTGGTGCGCGCGGCGGGAGTCGAACTCGACACGACTTTTTTCGACCTCGGCGGTGCGCGGTACCTGCGCGACGGTGAAGTGTTGAGCGATGAAACACTCGAAACTCTGCGCGGATTTGACGCCATTTTGCTCGGCGCGGTCGGCTCGCCTGGCGTGCCGCCTGGCGTCATTGAACGCGGACTCTTGCTGAAGCTGCGGTTCAGCCTTGACCTCTACATCAATCAACGACCCTTCGCTGGTACCGCGCCAGGACACTCCAAGCCCCACGACTTCGTCGTGATCCGTGAGAATACGGAAGGCCCGTACGTTGGCGAAGGCGGAGTGCTGCGTAAGGGCACGCCGCACGAAGTCGCCACCCAGGGAAGCGTGAACACCCGACACGGCGTGGAGCGCTGCATTCGCTACGCGTTCGAGCTCGCTCGCAAGCGTTCTCGCAAGCACGTCACGCTCGTGCACAAGACGAACGTGCTCACGTTTGCCGGCGATCTCTGGCAGC
>RFOJ01000182.1 GCA_009926705.1 Acidimicrobiia bacterium | reverse complement strand
GGTGCTCGTGTACCTGCGTGGGCACGAAGGTCGTGGCATCGGCATCGGGCACAAGATCCGCGCGTACTCGCTGCAAGACGAAGGCCTCGACACGGTTGATGCAAACGTGCAGCTCGGTCTGCCCGTCGACAGCCGCGAGTACGGCATCGGAGCGCAGATTCTTGCCGATCTCGGAGCCCGAGAACTTCGCCTCATGACGAACAATCCCGCCAAGTACGGCGGCATCGCCGGATATGGACTCAGCGTTGCCGAGCGAGTACCGATCGTCACCGCGGTGACGCCGGAGAACCGCAATTATCTAGAGGCGAAGCGAGACCGACTCGGACACTTGCTAGAACCGACGATTGGAGACAAATAATGAAGAAGCCGAAATACGAATCGCTGCGGGTGGGCATCGTGTGCTCACGGTTCAACGAGTTCGTCGTCAATGCGTTGCTCGACGGCGCCAAGCGGGGCCTCACCAAGCACGGTGTGAGAGAAAAGAATGTCGAGGTGTTCTGGGTGCCCGGTGCCTTTGAGATTCCCGTGATGGCGCGCCTGATGGCCGTGTCGCAGAAGTACGACGCCATTGTCGCGCTCGGTGCCGTGATTCGCGGCGAGACCGCGCACTTTGAGTACGTCGCAGGGCCGTGCGCCGAAGGCATCATGCAAGTTCAACTCGAGACGCTCATCCCGATCGGGTTCGGCGTATTGACGGTGGAAAACGTGGAGCAGGCGGCAGCTCGTTCTCGACCCGACGACACGAACAAAGGTTTCGAAGCAACGGAGGTCGCCCTCGAGATGGTGGCCACGATGCGCCGCTGGAAGTAGCGAGCAGGGCTCACCAGCGCCGCGCGCAAGCCATCTCAGCGCCGCACTCAACACCTCCACATCGTCGCCACGGCGCATGCGCCGTGCACACAACTACTCGAAGGAAGTTGACTTCTTCGGGAGGTACCCATGCGCCGACTCGTCGCATGCTGCTTCGCGACAACGCTTCTTGCATCGATGATGCACGCAGAGGCTGTCGCCGCATTGGTGGTCAAACCGAGTGCGGGTCACTCGATGAACAGGCACGGCAGCGTCATGCCGAGTCTGCGGAGTGTGATGCCAGGTTCGCCCGACGTCGCAGTGCTCGACCGCCTCGTGTTCTCGACCCCGCTCCAACAGTTTCGCATCGAACGATCCCGCGCGAAGCGACTTCACCGCTGGATTATTACCGCGACTGACGGTTGCACGGCGCCACTGATTGGGAGTTCGGGTAAGTCGTTCGACTTTCGCATCGCTTGCGAGAGGCATGACCTTGCGTACGCGAACTACTCGACACTCTCGCGAATGAATCTCGGGGTCGAGTGGGACTCCGCTCTCCGAGCCCGGGTCGACGACCAATTCCAGCGCGACCTTCAAGAGTCGTGTCTGCGACGCCGTCACAGTGAGCGGCTGCGGTGCGACGCGTGGGTCGTGGTGTTCTTCCACGCGGTGCGACTTGCAGCCGGGCCGTGAGGTCTCGCCGCGCAGTCGTGACCTCGTGCTGCAGCCTGTCTCGTCAGTTGCGACGCGCAAGCACGAGCAGAATGAGCTCTTGCAACATGCGCGCAGTAGCACCCCAGATGGTTTCGTCGTCGAGATAGAACATCGGCACCACCACCTCGCGGTCGGCAAATCGCCAGTGCTCTTGCGCGTACGTGTCGGGGCGAACTAACTCTGGCAAGGCGACGCTGAACACTCGTTCCACCTCACTGTTGAGTGAGAAGTGATTCGGTTCGCGGGCGAGCTCCACAACGTGCGGCGTGATGTGACTGCGACTCGAGATGGTGCGATGGGCAGCGAGTTGGCCGAGGATTGATGCATCCGAAGCGTCGAGCCCGATTTCTTCGCGCGTCTCACGAAGCGCCGCCTGCAGCGACGTCTCCCCTGGCTCGAGTCG
>RFOJ01000181.1 GCA_009926705.1 Acidimicrobiia bacterium | reverse complement strand
CCAGGCAGTAGACAGACCGTTAAATCTCCAGCAGCTTTACTGTCACAGGGATATGGCGACTGCAAACATTTTAGCCTATTTGCTGGCGGCATTTTACAAAATTTAGGCATACCGTTTGTCTACAGATTTGCAAGCTATAGGGTATTTAACAAAGAGCCGCAGCATGTTTTTGTAGTAGTAAACCCTGGAACGAAGAATGAAATTTGGATAGATCCGGTACTAAATAAATTTGACTATAAAAAAGCGTACACGTACGCTACAGATCGTAAACCTATGGCACTATATTCAATAAGCGGAATCGGCGCAACAGCGCAACAAAAAGCGGCCTTAAAAGCTGCTAAAGCAGCAAAGAAAAGCGCGCCGACAAAAGCGGCGAAAAAAGCAGCAGTAACGGAAGTGAAAGCTGCTCGCGTAGCTGCAGGCCGTACTGCAGGGCAAGTGCTAAAGAAAGGTGCAAAGGCTGTACTTAAAGTAGCAGCGTCGCCAGTACGAAATGCTTTTTTAGCGCTAGTAGCGTTAAACTTTGGCGGATTAGGAAATAAACTAGCAACAGCCTGGCAAAAATCGCCTACAAAAATTACACATTTTTGGGAAGGTGCAGGCGGCAAAATTGACGCGCTCAAAAAGGCCTGGGAAAGTGGATCAAAGAAAAAAAGAATTTTTGGATATGATAGTTATATTGGAGTAGCGCCAGCAGCAGCAACAGCAACAGCAGCAGCGCCATTACTAGTAAAAGTAGCAAACGTCCTACGAGATATTGGAATAGATCCTGCGGAACTGGTACAACTGGGAAAAGACGCGTTAAATGCTAAAGCGCAGGAATTAGCAAAAAAAGCACTAGAGCCAAAAGCAGCAACCGAGGCCGAGAACATTGATACAGCTGACCAAGTATTCAATGAGGATAGCGCGCCTAGTATGGAAATAACACAAACGCCAGCTTTTACCGAAAAAGTAGATACTGGCAAGCCAAATTATTTACCCTTAATTATCGGCGGTGCAGCTGCCGTTTATTTTTTAACTAGAAAGAAATGACAGCAAAACAACGAGCAGCCAGAGCAAAATTCAAAGCAGTAGTAGCAGAAGCTAAAAAGCTGCGAAAAAAAAATCCTAAATTAACACAGGCGCAAGCTGTAAAACAAGCATTCGCTATTAGTTACAGCAAACAGCGCGCTGGTAAAAAATTAGGAAGTCCTGCTAAAAAAAGCAAAAGAAAACCTACAGAAAGAGATATTTTAAATAAGATTCATACTGTAAAAGAAAAAGTAGATAAGTTAGACGAGGCGCAGCACGAACACATGAGTATAGGATCTATGAAAAGTGGAATAAAGAAAAAACTTGAAAAGCAGTACGGTAAGTTAGCAACTAAAAAACTAATTACTACTACAAAAAGAGCAAAAAGTAAGATTCAAAAAGAAATGAGTTCGCTGGCTAGAAAAATTAAAAAAATTGGCGAACTATAAAATTTTGCCTTACACGCTGGCCCAAGCAAAGCGATTAAATGTAAAAGTTAGGCCCAGTAGTAAGGCAGATAAAAAGATTGACGTTTTTGATAAGAATGGAAATTTTATAACAAGTGTAGGCGCGAAAGGATATTTGGATTACCCGACCTACAAAAAGTTATTCGGAAAAAAAGTAGCTGATCAGCGCCGAAAACTTTACAAGACCAGGCACGCAAGAGATAGAAAAGTGAAAGGATCGCCAGGCTACTTTGCTGACAAGCTACTATGGTAATTAGGACGTATTAACTTAACAATAAAAAAAAATGGCAAGACGTAGAAAAAGCACACGCAGACGCAGTTCACGCCGCCGTCGTATGGGTGCAGTTGGCAAAGCCAACATTACAGCTGCATTGGGAATTATCGCTGGTGCAGTTATTGGTAAAAAAGTCGCTGGAATCATACCAGTAGGCGATGAGCGCATT
>RFOJ01000019.1 GCA_009926705.1 Acidimicrobiia bacterium | reverse complement strand
AGCGTGCGCACACCCACCGCTGCAGTGATGTTGCCGTCGCTGCCGCCGCCTACGGCGACACCCTTCAAACCGTCGATGCCGTATTCGGCAGCCACGCGTTGTGCGACGGCGAACAATTCCGTCGTCATCGACTCATGCAGCGGGGGTCGATTCATTCCGCCCGAGACCTCGACTCGCGCGCCAGCGAGGGTCGGAGCAAGCTTGGCCATCTCACGTTCGAGACGATCCTTTTCTTCTGGCAGCACGCAGCGCACGTCAACCGCTATCGAAGCGAAGTCGGGCACCACGTTGTCGGCGGTGCCGGCTTTTGCCACGGTCGGCGTCACCGTCGTGCCGACTTCGGGTCGAGCGATGGCGGCGATGCGAGGCACCTGGGCAGCGAGCTCGACGAGCGCGTTGATGCCCTTCTCTGGTTCGAGCCCGGCATGCGACGCGCGGCCCGTGATGCTCACGTTGAACGTACCTGTACCTTTTCGCGCAGTCTTGAGCGCACCGCCGTCGGCACTCGGCTCGAGCACGAGCACAGCCCCCGCAGCCTTTGCACGTTCTTCGAGCAAGGCACGCGACGCGTGCGAGCCGACTTCTTCGTCGGAGGTGATGAGAATCTCAGTGTGATACCACTCTTTCACTGCGGCGACGCCGTAGATCGCCTGAACGATTCCGGCTTTCATGTCGAAAATGCCAGGACCCCGACCGACGTTGCCTTCCCTACTGAACGAACGCTTGGCGACCGTGCCGCGTGGGAACACCGTGTCGTGATGTCCGACGATCAACACGCGAGTGTCGTTGCTGCCCTTCCAGTGCACGTGCGGGCCACGTTCTGAGTCGATGATGTCCGGTGCCTTGCCAAGAACTCGCGTCATCAGTTCTGCAAGAAACTTCGCGCTGGCGTCGAGACAGTCGCGCTCGAGCGACGGCGACTCGGTGTCGACGAAGGCCGCGAGATCGCTGATCATCGCATCGCCCTGAGCGTCGAGGGCTGCACGCACCTGAGCGGCGGAGCGGTGGTCAGTCGCGCTGAGTGCCATGCATGTTCATTCTGTCGGGCAATCTGTCGGGGTTCGCAAATTGGAGTGCCCGGGGCGGGACTCGAACCCACACGACGATTTCTCGTCAGGGGGGTTTAAGCCCCCCGCGTCTACCATTCCGCCACCCGGGCAGTGCGGCGAAGTGCGGCGAACTCGACGTTCCCGCCGTTCGTCAGGCTACGTGCGCGTCATGTGGTGCCTGCTCAAGCGTCAGCCAGAGCGCGGATCGTGCGCGTGTCGCATCGGCTGCCGCCAGTCGGTTGAGTACGACAACACCCTCGATCATGTCGGCGACCACCGCTGCGAGCGGCCGATCTTTGAGGGCAACAGCGACGATGCCACCCGGCGAGTCGCCGCCGAACCGCCGAAGTGTGCGATCGACGCCAACAATGCGCGGCGGACAACGGAACCCTGGCGCCACGAGACCCAACCGGCGTGATGCAGTCGCGAGTGCACGCGCGATGGCAGCGAACTCCGCGGTGTTGAGCGATGGTGATTGCGTCTGCATGGAACCGACCATCATCGCGTAAGGGTGCGACGATGTTTGCCCGCAAGGCTGCGACATGGTCGGGGGCACGACGATCAACGCGCTCCCCTTCACTACAGTTGCCGCACCGTGACCGCCGCGCCGACAGAGATGAACCCGATGCAACAGGCCGTCGTCGATGCCCTCGGAAAGTCACCCGACTGGAGTCCCCTGCCGCGCAATGTGGTCGAGGATGTGCGTACACACCTCAACGAGCAACTCGCCGACATCGCCGCGCGATTCAGCAAAGAAGATCCCCTGTGGGTAAGCAAGAGATTGCTCACCACCATCCACGGTTGCGAAGCCCACCATGTGGCGTCAAAAAATACGTTTGAGTGGACTCCGGCAACCGCTCGCGGCACCGTGCTGCACAAGGCGGTCGAACTTGGCGTGCACTGGAAGGGCGACACGGTGCCCGCCGACATCGTCGACGAAGCAATCGCCCGACTCGCCGACTCGGGCAACAACGTGGCCGACTTTCTCGTCACCATGTCACCCGGCGAGCAGGCACAGTTGCGCAGCTACGTTGTCGACCTCTATACCCGCTTTGAAGAGTGCTTTCCGAAACTGAAACCGTCGTGGCGACCCGTCAGCGAGTCTTCTGCGCGCTACGAAATGTTCGGCGGAGCCATCGTGCTTGGCACCAAAGCCGACCTCACCCTCGGCACCGCCGATCAGAAAGTGATTATCGACGTAAAGAGCGGCGGTCTGCATGCCTCGCACCGCGAAGACCTGCGCTTTTATGCGCTGGTCGAGGCGTTACGCAGCGGCATGGCGCCGCGCAGGTTGGCGACGTACTCATTGGCTGCCGCGCGCGCCGACGTTGAAGACGTTTCCGAGGGCGTGTTGCAGGCAGCCGTACGTCGTGTGGTGCACGGTGTGCGCACCATCGTGGCAGTCGAACTCGACGGTCGCGAGCCAACCAAGCGGCCGGCCGTGCATTGTCGATGGTGTCCGCTGCGCGAGTCGTGCGTCGAAGGTGCTGCGTTCTTGTCGCGCGAGCCGCTCGACGAAGACGACGAGATATAAGGTCGCTGCACTCTTCGGTGCGCTGCACTCAAGCAGCCTCGTCAGGCCGACATCAACGCGAGCGGCACACCGAGCCCCGCGCCAGAACGCACGGTTGCGATCTGACGACCTTCTTGCACGGCGTTCTTCGGTGTGCCGATCACGTCTGGCCCGAGATGCCGTGCGGCAGCGTCGAGGTCGGCCACGACGATGACGAAACCCCAGTAGGTCGCCACTGACGACCGCTGCTGTGGTTCGACGAGCCTGCGCTCGACGACTTCGAGAATCACGTTGCCGAGTCGATGGAATCCCTGCACGCCGCGGTCACTTTCTTTCACGCGCTTCAGCGGCGCGCCGGATGCGCGTTCGATTTCTGCGCAGGTCGAACGCACGTCGTCGGCGAGCACCACCACATGGTCGACGCCGACGACCTCAAGTTCGAAGGCGCGACTCGCCTGCCCGCCCGAGCTTGACGCGGCAGGCGGCACGGCGTTCGGTGCGGCTCTGTGCGCACGTGTCGTGACGTGCTGATCTGATCGTGCGTCGTCGACGTGCACGACGGGCAGACCCGCAATGTCGGTCGGCTTGCTCGGGCATCCCATGAGCTCGAGATGACGAATACCGACGGGGAGCGAAGGATCCACACGGAGCAAAACATCTCCGAGTCGTGCGCACCTGACCGAGTCGTCGGTGGCGTGACGTACGTCTGTGAGCGCGTGAAGTGTGAAGCCGAGTTCGCTCCAGGGTGCTGTCGCACCGCCGACGACGATCGACGTGACGCGAGTCAGGAGTGGTGAGTGAGAGAACCGACTAGCGGCGACCCATGTTGGGTCGCTTGCCGTGGTTCGCCTTGGAGCGGCGCAGGCGCGCCTTGCGCTTCTTGGTCTTCTTTGACATGCGCTTTCACAGTAGTGGCTCGTCGCTGCTTCTCAGCGTCACACCGCACATGCGACGAGGAACTCGTCAGGCTTGGCGGCGCCACCTCGCGCGATTGCCCGAGTACGGAACACCGTTCACATCGGTTTTCGAGCAGACGTAGATGACGGAGTTGTAGGTGCCGAGTGCACCTTCTGGGGCGCAGAACGAGCCGGGGCGGACGGTGACGAGTGCAGACGACGCCGCAGTAGTTGCAGTGACCGCTCCAGCCGTGCCGAGCGTGGTGACCGTCGCCGAGCGCGCGATGGTGGTGGCGACGGATGCAATGGTGGTCACAGTTGGTGCAGCCGTCGTGGCGACGGTCGTTGGCGTCACCAGTGATGTGGTGGTCGCTGGCGACGTCACGGCGACTGGGGGTGCCGTCCAGCCGCGCAGCGTGGTGCCGGCACACTGGCCTGAAAGCAAGTTATTGACTCTGCCCCACTCGCTTTCGTCCATTGAGAGATTCCATCGGGCCTTCACTGACACCCAGTTCGCGAGGTACGTGCACCAATAGCCGCGCAGTGGCGGAAGCCAGTTCGTCGGATCTTTGTCGCTCTTCGCGCGATTACTCGACGAGGATACGGCGAGCAGCGTCCGCGAATCGCTCGTGTCGTTGGCGAATGCCGTTCGCTGCGGCTCGCTCCAGGCGAAGGCTCCGGAGTCCCACGCTTCTTTCAGGGCGACGACATGGTCGATATCGACTTCACTGCGATCCGATGTTCGTCGGCCGTCGTACGGCGACAGCCAGTCGGCTTCTACGACCGTGCAACGAAACGGGTCAACTTGGGCAAACCCGAGCGCATCACGCTTCAGCACCTGCTCGCGCGCATCACAGCCGTCACCGTCGACGTCGAGCCAGTGCTTGAAGAGGGATCGGCTGTAGCCGCGCGGGTTCTCACGCTCGACTCGAATCGACTTCAGTACGTCGAGGGCGTTGAGCGTTGCGCTGGGGTTCTCTACCGAGAAATCCGACTGCTCCGCCTCGACTGCAGTGACGACACCCGAGCAGACAATGACCGTCGCGACCGTCGCAACCGCTACTCGCCACTTCACGAAGCGACTGTGGCGCCGCCGATAAAAGTGAGGCGCTCGTCTTCATCTTGCATGTCGATGAAGATGCACTCTCCTGGGCAGACGTCGGCGGCCATCACTACCGACGACTGATGTTTGGGGTCCACTTCGGCGAGACTACCTGCGCTTCCCGGATCGTTGAGTATGACTCCGTTCTCGACGACGTACGCAATGCCGTCTTCGAGTTGCGTGAACACATCAGGACAGTGGTCGACGCACAGACCATCGCCAGTACAGAGATCTTGGTCGATCCATACGCGCACGTCGACAGGCTACGGAAGGATTGCGACCAACACCAAGACGAGCAGCGAGACGTTTCGCACAACATCGCGCGCACCAATGGGTCGCTGACTCGCACCCCCGAAACACATGCACGGTGGTCGATCAGCGCGTCGCATGTGACTGGCAAGCAACACGGTGAAAGCGACGAGCAACAAACCGCCCGCTGCGAGAAATCCTCGCTGCCATGAATCGCCGAGCACCATGCCGAGCCCGATCACGATTTCAGCGAACATCACCAGGAGTGCGACTACCTTCGGCACACCGAGTCGCTCGGCTGACTTCGGCCACTCGCTCCCCGACAACACTTTGGCGACACCCGCGTACACGAACACGGCCCCGACTGCAGTCGCTGCGAGCGTGGATGCGTTCACACTCGCTCAGCCGTCGATGTGAGCGTCGCCGGTCTTGCCTTTGAAGAACACCATCGCAGGCTGGTCGCCGTCGAGCACGCGAAGGTCGGTGACCGCGCCGACTACAAGATCGTGGTCGCCTACTTGTTGAACAGAGTGCACGCTGCAGTCGACGGTTGCAATCACTCCAGGCAACACCGGCGAGCCGTTCGCCGATGCTTCGATACGCAGGTCGCCGAACCGCGAGCCTTCGACCGAGTCTTTGGCGAATCGCCAACACAAGTCAGATTGTGTTGCAGCAAGCACATTTGCGCAGAACTTGCCCGACGACGCAATGAGCGGCCACGTACGCGAAGAACGCCCGATGAAAAAGCCAGCGAGCGGAGGTTCGAGTGAGATCGAAACGAATGAACCGATCGTGATTCCGTGTGGCTCGCCCGACGGCGCTCGACCCGTGACGACGACGACGCCTGTCGGCAGGTGTCCGAAGACTTTACGAAAGTCGTGCTTCGCCGGATGTGGAGCGGCTCCGTCGGTCACGCATTACACGTTACGACGTTCACCGAATCACCTTCGCGTGCCGCGAACACTCGCGCGCTGCAGCCTTCGGCAATCTGCGCCGTCACTCGCGAGATGTCGTGGTCGGAGCGCGACGGATCGTGGTGAAAGAGCGCTAGCTGCCGTGCACGGCTCGTCTCGGCGACCCATCTCGCATACGCGAACGTCGAGTGTCCCCACGTTCGCTTCGTGACGAACTCTTCGTCGGTGAACTGCGCGTCATGAATGAGCAGGTCGACGTCTTCGCACAGCTCGCGTGCACCGGCCGACATCGTGAATTCACCGTCTTCAGGTTGCTGATGGTCGGACAGATACGTCACGCTCGCGCCTTCGTAGGTCAGCCTGAAGCCGAGCGTCGGTCCGACGTGCGGAACGAAACGGCTCCGCACCGAGTACTTTCCGATGGCGAAGTCGTCGTCACCGATCTCGTGGAAGACGATTCGTGCGGCGAACTGCTCGAGCGGCACAGGGAACATCGGCGGCTTGATTTTCTCGAGAAAGAGTTCTTTGACGGTGCGCCCGTCGGGTTGCTTCGGGGCATAAATCTCGAGCGTGGTGTCACGATCGAGCAGTGGCTCGAAAAACGGCAATCCAAGCGTGTGGTCGTAGTGCAGGTGCGTCAGCAAGCAGACGATGCGCAGCTGCCGAGTGCCGTTGCACTGACGCCCGAAGTAGCGGACGCCCGTACCGAGATCGAACACCACCGGCACTTCGTCTGGGGTGCGCACCGAAACGCATGATGTGTTGCCGCCGTAGTGATGCGTGTCGTGACTATGGCACGGAGTCGAGCCCCGCACACCGTGAAACGAGACCGTCATCCCCGGCTGCGACGCGTTCATGAGCATTGGTGACGCTAAATGGGAAGCTCGTCCTCAGCTCGTGTGAGCAGCGGTGACGTTCGTCGCACAGCGCAGGTCGTCTCGCACATTCGCGCCCCGAGCGTGACGCCGTCTAGGGTCGCTCACATGGCAGCGGGTGCCCGAGCGTCTGGGCGCGATAGCGGCGCGAGCACGCGCGATGTGCACACTCGCGTGGTGAAAGCCGGCGAGCTTGATGTCACATATCTCGAGTGCGGAGAAGGGCCCCTCGCGCTGTGTCTGCACGGATTCCCTGACTCGCCACATACCTGGCGCCACCTCATGCCCGAACTCGCCGCTGCCGGTTACCGGGCGGTAGCGCCCTTCATGCGTGGATACGCACCGACCAGCGTTCCGTCGTCGGGCGTGTATCAGACCGCCGCACTCTCACGCGATGCCAACGCCCTGCATGAGGCGCTCGGCGGGGATGAGAAGGCCGTCATCATCGGTCACGACTGGGGCGCACCTTCGGTATGCGGTGCGGCGATCGACGCGCCAGAACGCTGGAGCAAAGTCGTAAGCATGGCAGTACCGCCTGGGCCCGCGCTCGGCGCGGCATTTCTCGGCAATTTGGCACAGGTGCAACGCAGTTGGTACATGTTCTTTTTTCAGCACGGCCTCTCGAACCACGTGGTTGCCGCCAACGATCTTGCGTTCATTGACATGTTGTGGGCGCAGTGGTCGCCGGGCTACGTAGCCAGTGTCGACTTGGCGCACGTCAAGTCGTCGTTGCGCGAAGCCGCAAACCTGCAGGCGGCGCTCGGCTACTACCGCGCGACGCTCGGCGACGGAAAGCGCGACCCAGAGTTGGCGGAGCTGCAACAGCGAATGGGCGGCGAATACCCCAAGCAACCAGTGCTCTACCTTCACGGCGAGAACGACGGCTGCATCGGCCGCGAAGTGGCAGAGGCTGCGCGCGCAATGTCGCCGGCGAACGTGCGTTACGAATTCATCGCTGATGCCGGGCACTTCATGCAGCTTGAGCAGCCGGCGCGAGTGAACGCACTCATCGTCGAGTTCTTGCGTCACTGAGACTTCGTCCGCGTCTGCGTCGCGCGCCCCTCGAGCCGGTTACGGCAGGCGACACCACTCGTCGTCTTGCACCACCAAACCGTCGCGTACCAGTGACGCCAACAACCTTGACGCACGCGCCTGATCATCGCGCAACTGCATCACCGTCGCCACGTCGCGCACTCGCACGCTTCGTTCGGCGAGCACTTTCATCAATCGACCGCGCGCCTGGCGGTCCGAGCCATCGAATCGTGCTTGCGGCTTGCTGGTGAGCGCAGTCGAGCGTGCGGGATCGCGCCGCTCATCCCAACTGGCACTCATGTTCTTGGCCGTCTCGCATCGGGTCGCCAGCACGCAATCACTGCATCGCGGGGTGCGTGCGACGCAAACCTGCGCACCGAAGTCCATGATGACTTGATTCCACTCCCACGATCTTCCTCGCGGGAGGACGGAGTCTGCGATGTCTTGCGATTCGCGAGCAGTGAGCGGCTCGCCACCGACGCGCGCAAGTACTCGCGCGACGTTCGTGTCGACGACTGCGACGTCAGCGCCGTCGGCGAACGCCAACACTGCTCGTGCGGTGTATGGACCGACTCCCGGAAGCGCGCGTAACGAGTCGAGGTCGCCGGGCACTTCTCCCCCGTGACGCTCCACAATCTGGCGTGCAGCTTCGTGGAGGTTCTTGCAACGTCGCGGATACCCAAGACCGCTCCACAAGCGCAGCAAGTCAGCGAGCGGTGCGGCTGCACATGCACCCGGCGTCGGATACTCCTGCATGAAGTGCGTCCACTTCGGGATCACCCGTGCAACCTGAGTCTGCTGAGCCATCACTTCGCTCACGAAGACCGCCCATCGGTCGCGTGTGGCGCGCCATGGCAAGTCGCGCAGCCGAGGTTCTCCCCAGACAAGCAATGGTTCGACGATGTGCAGTGGCGCTTTGACTGCCACTGAGGATCCTGTCGCGGTCACTCCGCCCAGACGTCTTGGCCGTCGTACGGCCGCTCGCGCTTGGGGGCAGACGCGCGCTTCCACACCATCACTCGACGGCGGAAGTAACACACCTCTTTGCCGTCCTGGTTGAACGCTTTTGTTTCGACCGTGACCACGCCACGATCCGGCTTCGACTTCGACTCGGCGACTTCAAGCACGCGAGTCTCGGCGTGAATCGTGTCGCCGTGGAACGTAGGAAATTTGTGCTGCAGGGTCTCGACCTCGAGGTTGGCGATTGCCGAGCCGCTCACGTCGGGCACGCTCATGCCGAGGACAACGGAGTAGACGAGGTTTCCAACGACAACATTGCGACCCTGCACGCTGCGTGCCGCGAACCAGTCGTTGGTATGTAGAGGGTGGTGGTTCATGGTGATCATGCAAAACAAGTGGTCGTCTGCCTCGGTGATGGTCTTGCCGGGCCAGTGCTTGAACACGTCGCCGACGACGAAGTCTTCGAGGTGGCGTCCGAATGGTCGTTCGTGTGCTGTCACGGCTTCAACAGTAGGTCACTCGTCGCGGGCGTTGCCGCTCGGATTGCCCTATCCATGATCATCATCGCGACGCGTCTCAGGCTGCTCGCCGGTGTTGTCATACAAAGGCTGCGGAAACATGCCGGTGCGGTCGCGCGGCGCGTACTTCTCGATCCAGCCGGCCTTCGACTCGCGTACCGCCGTGCCGGCGCGCGTCGCCGACTCGATTCGCGAGAGCCGAGACTGCGGGGCTGGAACAGGCGTCACTGCACCAATGCGCAACGAGACGTAGCTAATGCCGCCGACGAGGATCGGCAGCCAGTACTGCGCGATTCGATACGTGAGCACGGTGACCGTCGCCGTCGCCGCTGGCACACCGAAACCGACGAGTGTGGGGATGTACACGCCTTCGACGATGCCGAGACCTCCGGGAGTAATTGGTACCGAAGCAAGCACGTTGGCGAGACCGAACGCCACGAGCAAGCCGTCGGGTGAAACGTTGCCGCCGAATGCCCGCAAGAACAGCCACAACGCCAAAAGATCGAGCAACCAGTTGGCCGTTCCCCAGGCGATTACTCGACGCAACACGTCACGCTCCGCGAGGAGTCCTCTCACGCGCTCGCCGAGGTGGTCAAAGAGTAAGGCTGCTGCCTCGCCATCGCGACCGATGCGGTCGTACGACCAACGCACCGCTCGTTTCACGCGACCTTTGTCATCGATGAGCCCGAAAATGATCGCACCGACGATCGCCATCAATATCGCACCAGCCACGGCGGCAGTGCCGTACACCGGGCTGCTCCCGCGGACTGGAATCGAGATGACGAGCCCCAGCCACAACATCACGTTGAGGATCACCGCCGAGCCGATTCCGGCGGTTGCGAGCGCAAAGCCGGCGTCCGACTTGGGGATACCCGAGCTCGTGATAAGCCTGAAGCCGAGTGCATTGCTCGCTGCACTGCCCGCGGGCAAGATGCTGCCGAGCGCTCGGGTGCTGAGTTGGATGCGGAAGAGATCGAACCGTGTGAGACGGTGGGCTTCGGCCCCGAGCGCCGCGTGCGTCAACAACGTGTAGCAGTAGAGAGACACGAACTCCAAGCCGATCGCGGCCGACAGCAGCACCGGGTCGATCTGGCGAAGGTCGAAGATGGCGCCTCGGAACGCCGGCAAGAGCGGAAGCACGAAGAAATAGATGACGATGGCAAAAAGCACCCACCGAAGCGCTTTCAGCATGAGCCCAGCGTAAGTGACCCCCGTGCCCCATGCCACCAAAATGACCACACGAATTCGGCGCAGGAACAGGGTCGCAAGAAAGTCACCTCACTACCGTTGAGAACCGTGGCTGACTCGGCGAAAGATCTCACGACTGCAGCAAATGTGATCGAGGGCGTCGGCGCTCTCCTCGTTCGCGCGACGAAACGACTCGCGGAGAGTGGCGGCCCAGAAAAACACCAGGTACTGGCATACGACCTCGCGCACTCAAGTGCTGCCCTCGAGACCGCTCGTTCGCTTCTCGACTACGGAGCAAAGGGAGGCGTCGAAGCGACGATCGCCTGTGCATTCGTCGCCGATATGGTGCATGATTTCGCCACCCGCCTCATCGGCCGCGAAGAGACGTGGGGTGTGCGAGTGAGCGAACTCTCGGAGTTCGACGCATTCGTCAACATCTACCGCGCGCCGGAGGTCTTGGCTTCGCTCGCGGCCACCGCAGGGCCGCGCCACTTGGACGGCGATTACGAGATGGTGCAAGACACCTTCAGGAGTTTCGGAAAGAAAGTGATCAGCCGACACGCCGAGCACGTGCATCGGGAAAATGCCGACGTCCCGGAAGAAGTCATCGCTGGTCTCGCCGAAATCGGCGCATTCGGTTTGTCGATCCCTGCCGAGTACGGCGGCTTCAGCGAAGGCGGCGAAGGCGAGTACATGGCCAGTTGCGTCGCGACCGAAGAACTGTCTCGCGCGTCGCTCGGCATCGGCGGCTCGCTCATCACACGACCTGAGATCCTCGCCCGCGCACTGGTGAAAGGCGGAACCGAGGCGCAGAAGCACGAGT
>RFOJ01000180.1 GCA_009926705.1 Acidimicrobiia bacterium | reverse complement strand
GGCTGTGCGGTCGCTCGTGCGCTATTGCACGAATGCACCTACTCGTGCGGAGTTTCACCAGTTTGTCGCGTGTCGACGTAGGCGCATGTCGCGTGGCGACATAGGCACACGGTGTCGCTGCCGCACTGCATCGTGCGTCACCTACCGCTCGCCCGGAACTCACTGCTCGCGCAGAATCCTCTGCTCCCCTGGAACTCACTGCTCGCCCGGGAAGCAGTACGTGATCTCGCTGAACTTGTCTTTCGCAAACACATACAAGAGACGAAGCGGTTCGTCACCCACGTTGTAGGCGACGTGCTCGGCATTCGGCGGAATCCACACTGCGTCACCAGGTGCAAGGCCGTACGTCGCGCCGTCGACCATCACTTCTCCACGTCCAGAGACAATGAAGTACACCTCGGCCGGAGCGTGCGTGTGGCCGCGCGGTGGTCGACCCGCCCCAACCGGAACTTCTGCGATGCCGACCACCAACTCACCGGTGGGCATGGTGTCGCCACCGATCAACTCCCACCAGCGCACGCTTCCTCGTGTGGCGCTCGACCATTCGTGCTGTGGCACGTCACCCACTCGCGTGATGACCGGCTTGGCCCGCGCGCTCGGCACTGATCCGCCGTTCGCATCACTCGCGTTCATCGGCGCAACGCTAGGCGCTACTACTCTCAGGGCGTGGACCTCAACGGCGCTCGGGTGCTGGTGACCGGGGCATCGCGCGGCATCGGCGAAGCTATCGCTCGCGAAGCAGCGCGGCGCGGCGCCAAGGTGATTGGCGTTGCCCGAAGTGCCGGCGCGTTGAACGCAGTGATGCAGTCGGTGGGCGGCGTCGCATACCCGTGCGACCTCTCCGTCGAAACCGAGCGAGCCTCTCTTGTCAACCGGCTCGAAGCCGTGCACGGCCCCATCGACGTGCTCATCAACAACGCTGGCGTCGACGACACGCGCATGTTCGCTGGTGCGTCGTCGAGCGACGTGAGCAAAGTGATCACGCTCAATCAGATCGTGCCCATCGAATTGATGCGCCAAGCACTGCCGCTCATGCAATCGCGCGGTCGTGGACATGTCGTGAACATTTCTTCGCTGGCAGCGGCCGGTGGATTCGCCGGCATGACCCTCTACTGCTCCTCCAAAGCAGGGCTCTCGGGCTTTCATCGCGTGTTGCGCCACGAGATGAAGGGCTCCCCCGTCGGCCTGACGATCGTCGAGATTGGCCCGATTCCCACTGACATGTTGGCGAACGTCAAGGGCTTGCGAGCACCCGAGCGAATGTTCTCTCGACTTCGTCAATTGCAGCTGCTGCCCGAGGTGCCGCGTGAGCGCGTCGCGCGCGAAGTGTGCAAGGCAGTCGAGCGCAACACTGCCAGCGTGTGCCTGCCGAAGCGAGCGAAGGTCTACCCGGTGCTCGTCGGGTTACCGCAGCGAATCGTAAACGCGATGACGTTCGACATCAAGCGCTGACACAACGAGTTGTCGCGACAGCGCGAGCCGTACGTTTTCAGATGACGTGCCGAGCTACGCCGACCACAGCAACGGATCGGCCACCTCGCCGGTGGTTCGCGAACCCAGCCATTGACGCGCATCGTTTTCACGCATCGGGTTGTCGAGCTCGCCTACTCGCGTGCCGTCGGCGTAATAGATGACAGTCATCACGCATCTCATCGTCTTGGTTTCGTTGGCCGGTGCTCCGTGCAGTGTCCACCCAGAGTGGAACGTTGCGTCACCAGCGCGCATCGGCGCATATGACTGCGAGACATAACCACGGTCGGAAATCAACTTGTCAAAATACGCCTGCGAGTTGTCGCCGATCTCCGCACCACCCAAGTTGCCGAACTGATGACTTTCGGAGACGAAGACCACCGAGCCCACATCGGTGGGCACGTCGACGAGCGGCATCCACATGGTGATGGTCTTGTCGGTGTCGAGCGGC
>RFOJ01000179.1 GCA_009926705.1 Acidimicrobiia bacterium | reverse complement strand
CGATGCCGTCAAGGTGACCTTGGGACCTAAGGGTCGCAACGTCGTGCTCGACAAGAAGTTCGGCGCACCGACCATCACCAATGACGGTGTGTCGATCGCCAAGGAAGTCGAGCTCGAAGATCCGTTCGAGAACATGGGTGCACAGTTGGTGAAGGAAGTCGCCACCAAGACGAACGACGTCGCTGGTGACGGAACCACCACCGCCACGGTGCTCGCTCAGGCGATGGTCACCCACGGCATGCGCAACGTCGCGGCCGGCGCCAACCCGATGGGCTTGAAGCGCGGCATTGAGAAGGCCGTAGCTGCGGCCGTCGAGTCACTCAAGTCGCAGTCGAAGGAAGTCGACGACAAGGGTGACATCGCCAACGTCGCGACCATCTCGGCTGCCGATGCGGCAATCGGCAAGGTCATTGCCGATGCAATCGACAAGGTCGGCAAGGACGGCGTCGTCACGGTCGAAGAGTCGAACACGTTCGGCATCGAGCTCGAGTTCACCGAAGGTATGCAGTTCGACAAGGGTTACTTGTCGCCGTACTTCGTGACCGATCAAGACCGCCAAGAGGCCGTGCTCGAAGACCCGTACATCCTCTTCCACTCGGCGAAGATCTCGACCGTGCAGTCGATGCTTCCGTTGCTCGAAGGCGTGATGAAGACGGGCAAGCCCCTTCTCATCGTCGCCGAAGACGTTGAGGGTGAGGCACTTGCGACCCTGGTCGTCAACAAGATCCGCGGCACCTTCAACTCGACCGCCGTCAAGGCGCCAGGATTCGGAGACCGCCGCAAGGCGATGCTGCAAGACATGGCAATCCTCACCGGTGGCCAGGTCATCAGCGAGGAAGTGGGCTTGAAGCTGGAGAACGCCGGCCTCGACCTGCTCGGTCGTGCCAAGCGCGTCATCATCGACAAGGACAACACCACCATCGTCGACGGCCATGGCGACAAGGCCGAAGTGAGTGGCCGCATCAGCCAGATCAAGACGGAAATCGACAACACCGACAGCGACTGGGACCGCGAGAAGCTGCAAGAGCGCCTCGCCAAACTGGCCGGCGGCGTTGCCGTGATCAAGGTTGGCGCAGCCACCGAGGTGGAGCTGAAAGAGAAGAAGCACCGCATCGAAGACGCCGTCTCGGCGACTCGCGCGGCAATCGAGGAAGGCGTAGTTGCCGGTGGCGGCACCGCACTCATTCGTACGCGTCCAGCAGTGTTGAAGGTCGTCGAGTCGCTCTCGGGCGACGAAGCGACCGGCGCGCGCAGCGTCTACGACTCGCTCACGGCTCCTGCCCGCCACATCGCCGACAACGCCGGCATGGAAGGCGCGGTCGCAGTGCAACAGGTGGAAGCCGCGAAGGGCAACACCGGCTTGAACGCCGCGACGGGTGAGATGACCGACCTCGTGAAGGCCGGCATCATCGACCCGGCGAAGGTGACGCGCGCAGCGCTGCAGAACGCGGCGTCGATCGCAGCCCTCGTCATCACCACTGAGTGCCTCGTTGCTGACAAGCCTGAAAAGGCTGGTGCGGCACCTGCCGGCGGCGGAATGCCCGGCGGCGGCATGGGGATGATGTAACGATTCGTCCCGCTCACGCGGAACGCACAATTACAGCGAGTTAACGGTCGCCTCCGAGCGCGCCAAGTACGGCGTCGTGGAGGCGACCGTTGCTCGTTATGAGCGAGTTCGATCGATAGTCGGATGCGCCGAGCCGGTCTGACGCCCGCCCGCCGGCCTCGGTGACAATGGGGTAAATCGCTGCGTTGTCATACGCACCGAGCCCGATGGCATCGACGGCGAAGTCAACCGTGCCTTCGGCGACAAGCATGTGTTGCCAGAAATCGCCGTAATTGCGTAGACGCTTGACGTCGCGTTGCAGTGCATCAAGTCGGGCGGTCTTACCGGCGCGGTGCCACGACTCCGTCACCGTGATGCTTGCGCTTGATTCTCCGAG
>RFOJ01000178.1 GCA_009926705.1 Acidimicrobiia bacterium | reverse complement strand
GCGCCATGCCGCGCGGCAGGATCGTCACTTTGTGCAACGGGTCGCTGTTGGGCAGCACGGTGGAAAGCACCGCATGCCCGCCTTCGTGATAGGCGACAGCACGCTTCTCTTCGGCGCTGAGCGCGAGACTCTCACGTCGCGCACCCATCACTACGCGGTCGCGCGCGTTCTCAAAGTCGATTCGCTCAATCTGTGTCGATCCGCGTCGCACCGCGATGAGCGCAGCTTCGTTGACGAGGTTGGCAAGGTCGGCACCGCTCATGCCAGGCGTGGCCTTCGACATCGTCTCCAAGTCGACGTCAGCACCCATTGCCGGTCGAGTGCACCTTCAGGATTGCGAGGCGTTCTTCTGCCTCGGGCAGCGGAACGATGATTTGGCGGTCGAAGCGACCGGGTCGCAGCAGAGCGGCGTCGAGAATGTCGGGCCGGTTGGTCGCTGCCATCACGACGATGCCTTCCGACGATTCGAAGCCGTCCATCTCGGAGAGCATCTGGTTGAGCGTCTGCTCGCGCTCGTCGTGACCGCCACCGAGGCCTGCGCCGCGCTTGCGACCGATCGAATCAATTTCGTCGATGAAGATGATGGCGCGCCCCATCTTGCGCGCCTGCTGGAAGAGGTCGCGCACGCGCGACGCACCAACACCAACGAACATCTCCATGAAGTCAGAACCGGTGACGGAGAGGAACCCGACGCCCGCCTCGCCCGCGACGGCGCGCGCAAAGAGGGTCTTGCCGGTGCCCGGAGGGCCGACGAGCAGCACGCCCTTCGGCACGCGTGCGCCGATTTCTTTGAAGCGCTCGGGCATCTTCAAGAAGTCGACGACCTCGCGGATCTCTTGCTTCACGCCCTCGTATCCGGCCACGTCGGCGAACGTGGTTGACGGCTTGTCGGCTTGGTACGGCTTCGCGCGGCTGCGTCCGATCGACATGATGTTGCCGGCTTGGCCCATCGCGCGGCGCTGCATCCAGATGAAGAAGGCCATGATCAAGAAGAACGGCAAGAGGATTGGGATGAGGTTCGTGAAGAAGTTGCCGGTTGGCGTGGAGTAGTCGTAGTCGACGCCCTTGGTCTTCAGGAGTTGCTCGTCGGCATCCGACAACGAGATCGAGCCCGTCGTGACGAATTCGCGTCCGTCGTTGAGCGTTCCGGTGATCTGGTTGTTCAGGTTGTTGATGGTGACTGCCTGCACCTCACCGCTCTCGACGAGGTCCAAGAATTCGGTATAGGTCATGCGCGTGCGCTCAGCCGATGGCATGAGTCGCGGTCCGACGAGCAGCACCGCTGCGAGTGCAAGGAGCGCCCAGATTGCCCAGCGGGGCATTCCTTGCCGTTCGCCGTCGGAGCCCCCGCGAAACTTGTCGCGCGGAAACTTGGGACGACGCGAAGACGGTGGCGGCGGAGGCGGGGGAGGGAGGTTCGCCATGTCGTCATGCTAAGGCGGTGCGCTCTGCGGAAATCCACCGATGTTTCCCCGAAAATCGGTACTTTGGTCACATGCGCCGTCGCTGTTCACGTGCCTGTTGCAACGACACGTCGACGATGACGTTGACGTACCAATACGCGACTGCGACCGTGTGGATCGACGACCTCGCCGATTCTGCCGATCCGCATGCGTACGATCTCTGCGAGCGTCACGGTCAGCGATTCGCACCGCCGAGCGGTTGGCGTTTGGAAGACCGTCGCAACCGCTTCCGCGTGGTGTTGCCCAGCCAGCTCGCCGGCTGAGCACGTGTCGAAACCCACTTGGGATCCGCCGTTCGGCGAGCGTCCATACGGGGACCGAGTCTTTGCGCATGAAGTTCCGCACGCTGCCACGCGGCGCGCTCGTTACACGCTCGGGTGGGTAATCGGCGGGTGGATCGTCGCGTACGCGGCAGCGACCGCGCTGCAGATGCTCACTATCTCCGCCTTCGACGTCACGGAAGACGTTGGCTCGCAGCCCGACTGGTTCGTGCTTGCTGCGGCGCTCAGCTTGTGGTTGCC
>RFOJ01000177.1 GCA_009926705.1 Acidimicrobiia bacterium | reverse complement strand
GTTTCGTCGCATGCAATCGAACAACTCGACACACCTCGACTATCCGGTGTGTTGGCCCACGAACTCAGCCATCACCTCGGCTTGCACACCGTCACGCTCACCATCGCTCAATGGATGATCCTGCCCGTAGCCCTCCTGTCTCGTGCCGGCATGAGACTGCGAGCCGTCGCCGAGAGCGCGACTATCGCCTTCGCGCAACGAATCCCGCTCCTGCACGCGCTCGGCTTGTTTGTTGCTGCATTCCTGCACGTGGCGTCGTGGCTGTTGATGCTGAACGTCTCGCTGGCCACCTCACTGAGCAACGCGGCGAGTAGGACAACGGAGTTCAATGCCGATCGTCGGGCAGCCCAGTTGGGGTTCGGCAACCAACTGCTTGCCGCCATGCGCGACTGGGAGGCGTCGTCCCCACGCGAGTCGCGCGCGAACCTGCTCGAGCGGGTTTTTGCATCGCATCCACCGATGCGACTTCGCATCAACAAACTGGCGTCGTACATGCGCCAGCGTGGTGGAGAACGATGATCGCAAACATGCACACCCGAGGTCGCCTGTGATGACTCGCGCCACGCGCGCCCGTTGGCCGTGGCGGCATGCACTCGCGATGCTCGGTGGCGTGCTCGTCGCTGCAGGAATCCCGCCGATTGGCTGGTGGCCGCTCGTGGTGCTCGGCGTGGCGTGCTACGTGGTCGCAGCCGAACAGACCGAAGCGCGCGCTCGAAGCCAGTTCGTTATTGCATTGCTGTTTGCCTGGTCGTGGCTCGCCCCGGCGATGGGATGGATGTGGCACCTCGTGCCTGGCGGCTTCGTCATTGCACCGTTGCTCTTTGCTCTCGCGCACGGGGCTGCCGGAGCGCTCGCGACGACCATCGGCACGCGCACGCAAACGACGCTCACAGCGCGCATCGTTCTGCGTCTCGCCCTGCACTCACTCGTCGAGTGCGCACGACTCGTCGTGCCATTCGGAGGTGTGCCGCTCGCCGGCCTTGCACTGGGTGTCGCCGACACACGACTCGCCTACCTCGTGCGACTTGTCGGGCCGATCGGCGTGTCGTTCTGGCTGATGCTCATCGGTGGCTTAGTCGCCGAGTTCTTCTTGCGACGGCGAACGACCATCGCCCGTGACGTGTCAGGTAATGAGAAGTCGTACCGAGCGGCTGCCTCGCTCGCCGCAGTTTTGGCGGTGGTGATGGTCGCCGCACAGTTCGCGCCGAATGGTCGAGTAACCGGCGAGACGTTACGTATTGCCGCAGTGCAAGGCGGCGGCCCACAAGGAGTGCTCGCAATCAATACCGACCCGCGCGACGTGACGAACCGTCATCTCGAAGCCACTGCTCTCATCAACTCAGCCGAACGACTCGACCTCGTCATCTGGCCAGAGAACACCATTGATATCCGCAACTTCTCCACCAGCAGAGTGCGCGACGAAATCGCTGCGGAATCGCGCCGCATCGGTGCCCCAATTGCCGTCGGCGTCACCGAGGACGCTGGCGACAACTTCACCAATGCGCAGATAGTGGTCGATGGCGAAGGCAATGAACTCAGTCGATATGACAAGGTTCGCCGGGTTCCCTACGGCGAATACATCCCGTTGCGTCCGCTACTCGGGGCACTCGGAGCGCCCGTCGACCGCATTCCGCGAGACGCCGTCGCCGGCACATCGCCCGCAATCATCACGATTCCGCACGGCGAAAACGGTGGGAGTCGTCCGCTTGCTGTTGCCATCTCGTGGGAAGTGTTTTTTTCTGCGCGAGTGAACGACGGCATTGCCGCCGGAGGACAACTCGTGATCAACCCAACCAATGGTTCGAGCTACACCGGCGAGATTCTCCAACAGCAACAAGTGGCGACATCACAGCTGCGCGCCATTGAGTCGGGTCGGTTCTTGGTGCAGGCCGCCACCACGGGATACAGCCTCGTCATCAACCCCGACGGCAAGGTGCTGCGCAGCCTCTCCATCGGTGAGCAAGGTGTCATCGTTGAAAACGTCGCACTGCGCAC
>RFOJ01000176.1 GCA_009926705.1 Acidimicrobiia bacterium | reverse complement strand
GGAAACTCGTTGCACCGGTGACCGATTACCGGCACACCGAGTGTCTCGAGCATCTCGAGCGTTCGCGGAAGATCGAGAAATGATTTCGCGCCAGCTGACACGGTGACAACCGGATGCCGGGCGAGTGCTGGCAGGTCGGCGCTCACGTCACCGTGTAACTCCGCGCCGCGGTGCACTCCGCCAATACCGCCCGTCGCGAACACGCGAATGCCTGCCGCTGCTGCAAGTGCAAGCGAAGCTGACACCGTTGTCGCACCGAACGACCAGCGTTCGCCGATTGCGACGGGGAGGTCGCGCTCTGCCACTTTGCGCGCGGTGCCGAGAATACGTTCGTACTCAGACTGCGCGAGACCGACGCGCGGCACCCCGTCGAGCACTGCCGTGACTGCCGGAACTGCGCCGTGTGAACGGATGACAGAGAGGCAACGTTCGAGTGCCTCGCCGTTGGCCGGAGATGGCAGACCGAGATTCGAAAATATCGTCGACTCAAGAGCGACGACGGCCTTCCCGTCGGCGAGCGCCGCCGCAACCTCAGGGGACAACTTCGGGGCAATCATTCGCTCTCCAGCGTCGCACCGGCGAGCGTGACCACACGAGCCGCAAGGTCGCGACCCGCTGCGACGCACTGGGTAATCGGCTGCTTCTGAGAAAAACGCGTCATGAAACCGGCCGCAAAGGCATCGCCAGCACCCGTGGCATCAACGACATGTGCGACTGCCTGCACGGGGAAGGCCTGCTCACCGCCTGCTGCGTCGAACATGCGAATGGGGTGTTCTGCGTCTTTCACCACGACAAGGCCCGCCCCGCAGAGGTCGTGTGCACTCACGCCGACCGCCTCGGCTTCGCGCCTGGTGCAAAAGAGCACGTGTGGCGTGGACGTCTGCAACAGGCGACGCACTGCATCGTGGCCGAGATGGTCAATCAGCGCCACCGATGAGAGATCGATCGAAACAAGAACACCCTGTGCAAGCGCCGCAGAAACGGCTTGCCGGCACGCCAGCGCAATCGGCTCGTGCGAGAACGAATACAGCGGCACATGAACGACGTCTACGTCGACGAGCCAGTCGTCGTGCCACGTGCTTAGTTCGGTCGCACTTCCTCGGTCGGTGAGCATCGTGCGAGTGCCGTCGGGTGTCGCGACGACCACGATCGAACCAGTGCGGCCGCGTCGTTCGCCGCGCACATCGACACCGTGGCTCGCAAGTGCACTGATGAGGGAATCACCGAGCGCGTCACTTCCGACGCATCCGACGAAGCGCGACGAACCCGAAATCTTCGCGGCGAAGTAGGCGACGTTCGCCGCACTGCCGCCGCGTCGCCGCGTGATCGTGGCAGGCGTATCCGTGTCGCGCTGCATGTCGTCGTGCAACTGCACGACGATGTCTTCGATCAAGTCACCGACCGCGCACAGCACGGTGGCCTCGACTCAGACCGACAGGAGGTCGCGTGCGCCGGTGTCGCTCGACGGGTGGCGCAACTTGCTCATCGCTCGCGCCTCGATCTGGCGAATGCGCTCGCGCGTGAGGTTGAACGCCTCGCCGACTTCTTCGAGCGTGCGTGGTTCGCCGCGGTCGAGACCGAAGCGGAGAGCGAGAATCTCGCGCTCGCGCTGATCGAGAGGTGCCAACAGACGGTTGATTTCTTCTGGCAAGAGGGCAGTGGCCGCGACTTCGAACGGTGATTCAACCGAACGATCTTCGACGACGTCGCCAAGTTCGGCATCGCCGTCTTCGCGCAGCGGCTCGCTCAGTGAGAGCGGCTCGTTGGCGAAGCGAAGTGCCTCGGTGACTTTGTCTTCGGGCATCTCGACTTCGGCGGCGAGCTCGGCGAGGGTTGCCGGGCGACCGAACTTGAGCTCGAGGCGCGAGCGCGCCTTCTGCAGGCGAGCGAGCGTGTCACCGGCGTGGACTGGCAGGCGAATGGTGCGACCCGTGTTGGCGATGCCGCGCGTGATGGCCTGGCGGATCCACCACGTCGCGTAGGTGGAGAACTTGAA
>RFOJ01000175.1 GCA_009926705.1 Acidimicrobiia bacterium | reverse complement strand
TCTGAGTGCTCATCAGTTTCTGAGGCGCGAGCTCATAGCCGCGCTGAAACGGCCGTTGCGCAGTCGATCCGTTCCACACACCGATTACCGCTGGTGGAGTGACCCCAACTCGCGCGGCTGCGCGCACAGCCGCCCGCGCGGCATCCCATGTTTGATGGTGGGTTGCAGCGCGGTCGTCGAAGACGTTTTGTCCATCGTGCGCCACGAGCAAACCACTCGGTGTGCCCCGCGGAATCCAGATATCGACCCAACGATCGCCAAAGCGCACACGTCGTACGGGCTCGCGCACGCCACGCACGAAGAACTCATGCTCCTCGAGCCGCACTGAACGCCACGACACGAGTGAAGATGCTACGCAACGCCTAGGGTCGTGCCGATGAGACCTACACCAAAGTTCCTGCTGACGAGAACCAGGCGACACAAATGAAAGTCACCCTGCTCGGCACAGGAAGCCCGATACCCGACCCCAATCGTGCAGGTCCCTCCACTCTCGTGCAGGCCGCGGGTCAGCACATCGTGGTCGACTGTGGTCGCGGCTGCGTCATGCGCATGACGGCTGCTGGTGTGTTCCCGCCGTTCGTCTCGGCAATCTTGCTCACGCACTTACACAGCGACCACATCAGCGACTTGAACGACATCGTCACTTCGCGATGGATCATGTCGCCGAATCCGATTGTCACCAAGATTTTTGGGCCCGTGGGCACAAAACAGATTGTCGAAGGTCTGCGAACGATGCTCTCGCTCGACGAACAGTACCGACTCGACCACCATGCAGACCTCAGATCCGGCCCAGGCATGCAGATCGAAGTGACCGAAGTGTCACCCGGAGACTCCTTCTCGATCGGCGACGTCAAGGTCGTTGTTGGTCGTACCGATCACCGACCGGTCTCTCCTACCGTCGGATACCGTTTCGAGGCCGAAGGCAAAGTCGCCGCGCTGGCTGGTGACACCGTGCCGTGCGCGGAGCTCGACGCTCTCTGCGCAAGTGCCGACGTGTACGTTCAGACGGTGTTGCGACCAGATCTTGTCGACGCGATGAGGAAGATGCTTCCGGCTCAAGCGCCGCGCCTCGGCGACATCCTCGACTACCACTCCTCAGTCGAAGACGCCGGCCAAACTGCCGCACGCGCCGGCGTAAAGACACTTGTGCTCACGCACTACGTGCCCGCGATGCAACCCGGACAAGAAGCCGACTGGATCGCACAAGCTGCCAAGCACTTCAGCGGCAAAATTGTTGCTGGCCCCGACCTCACGAGCCTCGAGGCCTAGCCGACATAGTGCCAGCACTCAGTCGAGCTGATGTCGCTGGTCGTGGCGACGTGAGTTAGCCGACGACGCGGTGCTCGTCGACGAACATCCGCACTCGACTTGACACATTGGCCATCGAGTCGGCGACGACTTTCTTGCCAATCTCACTCGCATACGCAGCGTCGAACGCCTCGCGCGAGTCGAACCACAATTCGGTGATGCCATCAGGCTCGCCTGCGCCTGGGTTCTGCACCACGTTGAACGTCGCGGCCCGCAAACCGGGTAGCTGCTTCGCCAGCGGCACGTGTACGCCGAGCCACCACTGCTCGTACTGTTCGTGCGTCGTATCTGCCCGACGCGTGAGCAAGATCATGGCTTTTTGAGCTTCATGACGGCTTCTTCGTTCGCGCGAATGGTCGGCCGCCGACAGCGAGAGCGACGCTCACGACGATCTCGTCGGGCATTGGTGCGTCGTGGATCCACACGTCGATGGCGTCCATCTCATCAAACGACCAAATGTCATCTTTGTTCGTGATCGGCAGCGTGATGTGCGCACCAGGGCCGCCGATCTTCTTGGTGGAAGGGATGATGTCGTCGCCCTTAATCACTACTTTTCGCACCGGCGCCCCAAAACGAGGGTGGATGAGCGCCGCTGCGTGCTCGATTTCACCGTTCGTGCCGACGATCGCACCCTTTCCGTATGCGGTGACGTCTCCGGCCGAGACACCAAGTGCGCTGAGCGCTCGCGACGCCAATTCGCCG
>RFOJ01000174.1 GCA_009926705.1 Acidimicrobiia bacterium | reverse complement strand
GGTGCAGGAATCGTGTCGAGAATCGCGTCCAAGAGTGGCACGAGGTCGGCGTCTGCGCCTGGCATGCCGACTCCCTTCATCGAGCGACCCTCGCGAGCAACTGCGGAGATGACCGGGAAGCTCAGGTGTTCGTCTTTGTGGGCCAGGTCGAGAAAGAGGTGTTCGACGTCGAGCAGTACTTCGTCGGCGCGGGCATCGCTGCGGTCGACTTTGTTGATCACGAGCACGACCGGCAGGTCTTGTGACAGGGCCTTTGAGAGCACGTAGCGCGTCTGCGGCAACGGACCTTCGGCTGCGTCGACCAAGAGCAGCACGCCGTCGACGAGCGCCAGTGCACGTTCGACTTCGCCGCCGAAGTCGGCGTGGCCTGGAGTGTCGACGAGGTTGATCTTGACGCCGCGCCAGTGCACGCATGCGGCTTTGGCCAAGATGGTGATGCCGCGCTCGCGCTCTTGATCGTTGGAGTCCATCACGCGCTCGACCACGTTCTGGTGCGCGGCGAAAGTTCCGGTCTGGCGCAGCAGCTCGTCAACCAGCGTGGTCTTGCCGTGGTCAACGTGCGCCACGATGGCGACGTTGCGAATCAGTTCGTTCAGGCGGGGTCGTCCTCGCCGTCGTTGGTCGAGGCGTCGCTGTCGTCGCCGGCGATTTCGCCGTCTTCGTCAAAGACCACGCCGTAGCGCTCAGCAATCTCGGCGAACTCGTCCTCTTCGCTCTTGGTCGACTTCTGAGATGAGATTCCGAGGTCTTCGGCGGTGGGGCCGGACTGCTTCAGGCGGCGCGCTTCTTCGAACCGACGATGTCGTCCCTTTTTCACGAGTGGGCTCCGTTTGTCTTTTAGCGGAGCCACGGGGGCCATCCGCCTAGGCGATGGACATTGACCTTTGAGTTTAGTCCCGTTCTGCGCCCTTGGCAGGGATGAGTCGCAGGCGACCGTCGCGGTCGAAGGAGAGGCCCGACTCCCCTTCCAGTAGTCGTTCGATGTCGTGGCCGACAAGCTCTCGACGCCAGCCTTGCGCGAGGCGAGAGTCACCGCCGGCGAGTAGCGCAACGATGTCGCGATTGGTCGCGACGAGCGTCGGATCAATCTCGTGCTGGTGCGCGAGTTCGCCAATCCACGCGGTGACGAGCGTGACGGCCGGACGCAGCCGCTTTTCCAGCGGTTCGTGGCCATGCGACTCGACTTCGACCACCCGCTCGCGGCCGTCGCGAACTGCCGCCAAGATCTCGCGCGCGATCGAACCGTTCAGGTATCGCTCGTCAACGCCGCGAGCATGAGCAAGCGACTCGGTCGAGTCGGGCAACGCCTGGGCGATGCCGATGAGTGCCATGTCACTCATCACGCGACGCAGCGGCACGTTGGTGCTCATCGCTCGTCGCTCGCGCCACGCAGCGAGTGCTTGCGCAGCACCGCGCGCGGCACCCTTCAGTGCGCGAGCGTCTTTGATGCGCAGCCATGCGTCGTCAGGGTTGCTGTCACCCCACGGACGAAGTCGCAATTCTTCGCATGCCTCCGCAACCCAGTTTGCGCGGCCGAGCTCTGACAGGCGCGCGGTGATGCTTTCGTGCAACTGCTCGAGGTACTTCACATCGCTGCGTGCGTACTCGCACTGACTGTTGGTGAGCGGTCGACGCATCCAGTCGGTGAGCCGGTCGCCCTTTGACAGCGTGACCTTGAGGCGCGACTGTACGAGATTGGCCAGCGACGGTGTGGAGAACCCGATGAAGCCGGCCGCGAGTTGCGTGTCGAACAATCTGCTGGGCACGCATCCGACCGCGTACTGCAACACCTCGAGGTCTTGCTGCGATGCGTGCAGGACGGCGAGACCGTTCCCCTGCAGGAGCGGCGTAAGCCCGCGCGGGTCGACCGCGAGAGGGTCGATCAACGCGTTGTTCGTACCCCACTGCAACTGCACGAGGGCCAAGCGGGGAAAGTACGTCCGCTCGCGATGGAACTCGGTGTCTACGGCGTAAAGAGGGGCTGACGAAGCGTCACGGACGACCTCTGCCAGTGCGGCATCATCGTCAATGAAGTGCTCGGCGAGCTTCACGCCGGCACCCCG
>RFOJ01000173.1 GCA_009926705.1 Acidimicrobiia bacterium | reverse complement strand
CGCCCGTGACGCCCTCCCCGATCATGGCGCTTGCCAGGGTATCGATCGAGACGCCGCCATTGCCTGACCTGTTGTCAAACTCACCAGTCACGCGCCCGCCACGCATCACGACGACGCGCCCGCAGACTTGCAAAACCTCATCGAGCTTGTGGCTGATGAAGAGCACGGTCGTGCCTTGCGCGACCAGTCGGCGCAAGTTGTCAAACAACTCATCCACTTCTTGGGGCACGAGCACCGCGGTGGGCTCATCGAGAATGAGCGTCTTTGCTCCGCGATAGAGCACCTTCAGAATCTCGACGCGCTGGCGTTGCCCGACGCCAAGTTCAGCAACAGGCGAATTGACGTCGAGCTCGACGCCGAGAGATGTGGCGAGCTCGTTCACGCGGCGCGAGGCTTCGCGTGTGTTGATGACGCCTCCCCTGCTGGGCTCAGCGCCGAGGATGATGTTTTCGAGCACTGTCAGGTTGTCGGCGAGCATGAAGTGCTGGTGCACCATGCCGATGCCGGCGGCGATGGCGTCGCTAGGTGACTTGAACGTGACCACTTGGCCGTTCACGGCGATGGTGCCAGCGTCGGGTTGGTGCAGACCGTAGAGCGTCTTCATCAGCGTGGATTTTCCGGCACCGTTTTCGCCAACGATGGCGTGAATGGTGCCTCGCTCGACACGCATCGAGATGTCGCGGTTCGCGACGACGCCAGGAAATCCCTTGCTGATGTTCGTCAGCTCGACAGCTGGAGCAGACGCCGCGCGCTCTTCAGGCACCGCCAAATACTGCCATACACCACGAGGGCGATGACCGGTCGCTGAACCGGTGAGGACACCCGTCGCCGAGATGGTGCCGCACTGCGCGGGCGACAAACTGAAAGGGACCCGGGCTTTCGCCCGGGTCCCTTCTCACCGTCACGCGACCGAGGTCGCGTGATCAGTTGCGTTATTGCTTAGGGCTTGGTCGGAACGACGATTTCGCCGCTGATGACCTTGGCCTTCAGCTCTTCGAGCTGCGGCACGATGTCATCGAGGTATCCGCCCGAAGTGGCGTAGCCCACGCCGTCGGTCTTCAAGTCGAACGTCTTGAAGCCACCGGAGAGGTCGCCTTCCTTCACGGCCTTGGCAGTGAGGAACACCGCGTTGTCGACGCGCTTCAGCATCGAGGTGAGGCGGTGAGCCTTCTGCTCGTCAGTGTCGACGAAGTACTCGTCAGAGTCGACGCCGATCGCCCACTTGCCTTCGCCTGCTTCGACTGCGGCTTCAATCGTGCCACGGCCTGAGCCACCGGCTGCGGTGTAGACGATGTCAGCGCCGTCCTTGTACCAGGCGAGCGCAATTTCCTTCGCCTTGTCAGGCGAGCCCCACGCGGCGTTGTCGCCAGCAGCACCGAGGTACTGCGACTTCACGACGATGTCGGGGTTGATGGCCTTCGCGCCAGCGATGTAGCCGGCCTCGAACTTCTTGATGAGGTCAATTTCCTGACCACCAATGAAGCCGATGGTGCCCGTCTTGCTCTTCAGAGCAGCGGCCGCACCGACGAGGAACGAGCCCTCGTGCTCAGCGAAGGTCAAGGTCTTCACGTTCGGGAGGTCGAGGTAACCGTCGACCCAGCCGTACACCGTGTTCGGGTTGGCTGCCGCGATCTCTTCGATTACGCCACCGAAAGCGAAACCGACCACGATGACCGGGTTATTGCCGGCACCCGAGAGTGCCTCGAGGTTCGGCTTGCGGTCGTCGTCAGTGGTTGCTTCGAGTTCCTGCACCGTGTAGCAGAGCTCGCTGGCGGCCTGGTCGGCGCCGCGGGCTGCTGAGTCGTTGAAGGTGCCGTCACCGCGTCCGCCGGTGTCGAAGGCCAAGCCGAGCTTGAGCTCAGAGCCTGCGCACGGGTCGGTTGCTTCCTCGGCGGCAGCCGTGGTGTCGGTGACTTCTTCAGTTGCTGCCTCGTCGTCACTGCCGCACGCGCTGGCGATCAGCGCAAAAGCAGCGAGAGCGAGCGCAGCGGACTTGAGTCCCTTGTGCTTTCTCATTGTGTTGATATCTCCCTCTCGTGCGACGGGTGCCGCACGTGTTTGATGATGGCG
>RFOJ01000172.1 GCA_009926705.1 Acidimicrobiia bacterium | reverse complement strand
GATTGCACCGAGCTGCGATATGCACCGGATCCCTGCGCGGCCCACCAGCGTCGTCTGAGGGCGGGGGCAGACACGACGCCGATGATCGGCACACCGTTTTCGACGAGCGCGATGAGCGTCGCCCATATCGGCACCCCGCGCACGAAGTTGCTCGTGCCGTCAATCGGGTCGATAACCCACTGACGGGCGGCACCTGAAGGGCCGACCGTGCCATGCTCTTCGCCGTAGAGCGAGTACTCGGGTCGTTCGGACTGCAACATGCTGCTGATCGCCGACTCGGCTGCCCGGTCGATCTCGGTCACCTCGGTTGCATCGGGTTTTCGATCGACGCGAAACGTTCGCGCGTCGAACGCTGGCAACGTGACGGCGTCGGCGACGTCGGCTGCGTGTTGGGCAAGCGTGAGATCGTCGTGGAGTGCGGAGCCGCTCACGGCTGGTGCTGGCTCATTGTGCAAGCATCTCGCGCACGGTGCGCTCAAGACCCGCCGCATCGAGGCCGAACTTGCCGAGAATCACGTCCGGTTTGGCGTGCGGGATGAACTTTGTCGGAAGTCCAAGCACCCGAATATTCGGCGGTGCATCGGCCTTCACAGCGGTGATTGCATCGGCGAGCAGGAAGCCGATGCCGCCGTCACGAACACCGTCTTCGATGGTGATGACGCGTCGGTGCTGGGCCGCATCGCGAATCATCGCGTCGTCAGCTGGTACGCAACTGCGCACGTCCCACAGCGTCGCAGAGACGTTTTCGCGCGCGAGCGTGGCAACGACGTTCTCTGCGGCGGCCACCATCTTGCCGACCGCAAGGATGCACAATCCCTTGCCGGCATCGATGGACATGCGGCGGGCGTCCAGGCCGGTTCCGACGTCGTTCTCTGAGACTTGTCGGGCGTTGCCTTTCGGATAGCGGATGACGACTGGGCCGGTGTCGGCGAGCGATATGGCGTCGTGCAACATTTGCTGTAGGTCTTGTGCGCTGGAGGGTGCGAGAACTCGCATGCCCGGCACCTTCGACAGCAGCGCCATGTCGTACACGCCGTGATGGCTCGGGCCGTCGTCACCGGTGACGCCTGCTCGGTCGAGGCAGAAGATCACCGGGAGACGGTGTAACGCGACGTCGTATACAAGTTGATCCCAAGCGCGATTGAGGAACGTCGAGTAAATCGCGACGACGGGTCGCATGCCGCCCATTGCTAGACCCGCTGCAAACGTCACTGCATGCTGCTCGGCGATGCCGACATCAAAGAATCGGTCGGGGAAGTGCGACTGGAACGCGATGAGGCCGGTCGGCCCGGGCATCGCCGCGGTGATAGCGACGATGCGCTGATCGGTCTGTGCCTCTTTGATCAATGCATCGGCGAATGCTTGTGTGTAGCCGGTCGGTACTGATTTCGGCGGACCGCTCACGGGGTCGAAGACGGGGGCATCGTGCAAGTGCTTCTCGTCGTCGTCCTCTGCCGGCGGATAACCGCGCCCCTTCTGCGTGATGACGTGCACGACGATCGGGCCTTCTTCTGATCGGGTCGCCGCGGCGGTCAGTGCGTGTTCGAGCTCGACGATGTCGTGGCCATCGACGGGGCCGACGTACCGCACGCCGAGAGCTTCAAAGAACGCAGTCGGCTGTAGGTACTCGCGGATGCCGGCCTTGATGGCTTCGAGTCCGCGTTCTGCTTGCGGCCCGACGTAGGGCAGTTCGTATAGCCACTGCTCGAGTCGGCGTTGACGTCGTACGTATACCGGGTTGAGTCGCACGTTCGTGAACGCGCGGGCGAGCCGCGAAGTAAGTCGATCCTTGGGGCGCGGGTGCTCCGTGGGTTCTTCCAGAGGGTTCGGGGCAGCGACGAGGTTCGATACCGTCGGTGCGTACGAGCGGCCGTTGTCGTTTAGCACGATGATGACGCGGGACTTTGAGTGACCGAGGTTGTTCAACGCTTCGTACGCCATGCCTCCGGTGAGCGAACCGTCACCGATGACGGCGACCACGTGCCTGCGGTCGGGGAGAAGCCCCTTGTCGCGGGCCACGGCCATGCCGTGCGCGTAGGAGAGCACGGTCGAGGCGTGGCTGTTCTCGATG
>RFOJ01000171.1 GCA_009926705.1 Acidimicrobiia bacterium | reverse complement strand
GGCGGCAACGTGCAATTGTCGCTGTATCTCGTGGCGCTCTGCGGCATGGGAATGCTCGCAACGACTGGCGTCATCGTCTCCGAAGACACCTTCGGACCCGTCGCCGACAACGCCGCAGGTATCGCAGAAATGGCGGGCGAATTCCAGGGTGAACCGCGCAAGATCATGGTCGGTCTCGATGCGGTGGGTAACACCACCAAGGCCGTCACGAAGGGCTTTGCAATCGGTTCGGCAGTCATCGCTGCGGTCGCGCTCTTTGCGTCGTACATCGAGACGATTGCCGGCGAACTCGGCTTTGCCAAGGAAGGTATCAAGGGTGACGCAATCTTCTCCGACCTCCGCACGCAAATCAACGTCGCGGACGTGAAGACGTTCATCGGTCTCTTGATCGGTGGTTCGATCGCCTTCATGTTCTCGGCGCTGGCGATTCGCGCCGTCGGTCGCTCGGCCGGAGTCGTCGTGCAAGAAGTGCGCAAGCAGTTCAAGGACGGCGGCATCATGGCCGGCACCAAGAAGCCTGACTACGGTCCCGTCATCGACATCTGCACGGCAGCATCGCTACGCGAGCTCACCACGCCTGCTCTGCTCGCTGTGCTGACGCCGGTGATCGTCGGATTCGGCATCAACTACTTCGCGCTCGGCGCGTTCCTCGCAGCGGTCATCTTGACCGGTCAGCTCATGGCCAACTACCTGAGCAATGCCGGTGGTGCGTGGGACAACTCGAAGAAGTACATCGAAGACGGCCACCACGGCGGCAAGGGCTCCGACCCGCACAAGGCTGCGGTCATCGGCGACACCGTCGGCGACCCGTTCAAAGACACCGCTGGTCCGGCGCTCAACCCGCTGATCAAGGTGATGAACCTCGTTTCGTTGCTCATCTTGCCGGCGGTCATCAACCTGCAAGACAACGACGGAGCTCGCTACACCATCGCGGGAGTCTCGTTGGCAGTCTTGCTGTTCTCGATTTACCGCTCGAGCCAGAAGACGGCGAGCCTCAAAGCCGCGTAGCACTGGCGTAAGCCAGCGTTACGCTCCTACGTCGTGCGATACCTAAGCGACGAATGGATCGGCGAAGTCGCCCGCGACATCGAGTCTGACAAGGCTGTAGCGACAGCTGCGGCGGCGCACTCCGTGGCGGTGACGCAGGTCGTCTCTGACACGCCGTTCGGCGAGGTCACCTATCACCTGGTGTGTTCCGAGGGGAAACCACAATTCGGAAAGGGTCCGGTGCCGTGCGACGTGACATTTCGTCAGTCGTACGAGACCGCGGTTGCCATCGCTCGCGGCGAACTCAATGCCGCGGAGTCCTTCATCACTGGAAAGGTGCGTTTCAGCGGCAACCACGAAAAGATCATTGCCGCCCAAGATTTCTTCGCTGCGCTCGACGCGGTATTCACCCGCGTTCGCGCACGCACCACGTTCGAGTAAGACTCGAACAGAACATCGAGCCGTGCCCCACGTTGGGGCGAGCCCGAAGTTGATCTGCTCGCTTAGATCAGGCCGAGCGCACGCACCGCGTCGCGCTCTTCCTTCAGTTCGGCAACCGACGCGTCGATGCGCGCCCTGCTGTCGGCGTCGATCGGCAGATCTTTCACGATTCGATACTCGCCACCCGAGCACGTGCACGGGAACGACGAGACGAGACCTTCGGGAACGCCGTACGAGCCGTCGCTCGGCACTGCCATGCTCACCCAGTCGCCTGCCGGGGTGCCGAGCACCCACGAACGAACGTGGTCGACAGCCGCATTTGCCGCCGACGCAGCCGACGACGCACCGCGCGCCTTAATGACGGCGGCACCGCGCTTGGCAACCGTGGGAATGAACGTTTCGTTGACCCAGGCGGAGTCGTTGACCATGGCCTTCGCCGGTTTTCCGTCAACCTCGCAATACGACAGGTCGGGATACTGCGTCGTCGAGTGGTTGCCCCACACGGTCATTTTCTTCACTGAGGACACCGGCTTGCCGAGCTTTGCCGACAACTGCGAGATCGCACGGTTGTGGTCGAGACGCATCATCGCGGTGAACTGTCTGGGGTCGATCCCCGAGGCGTGACTGAGTGCGATAAGGGCGTTGGTGTTGGCAGGGT
>RFOJ01000018.1 GCA_009926705.1 Acidimicrobiia bacterium | reverse complement strand
CGACTGCGACGATCATGAACAGCGGCGTCGTTCCGACTCGACTGTCGACGAACCAACCGAGCAGGAAGAAGACGAGGGTCGTGCCCGCGATTTCCATTCCTTTGCTCAATGAGTCGGGCTGCGTTGCCAACGGGGACACCTTTGTCTGTTCGCGGTTGTATCAGTTCACGGGGCTTGTGAACCGCAGAACAATCTAGGCGTGGGGTTCGTCGCCGACCAAATCGGATTCGTGAACTTGTGCGTCATCTCGTCGAATTCTCGGGTGCAAGACCGTGAACACGCTCAGTGCGCTACCGACGATGACGAGCACGATGAGCGCCGAACCCGTGCTGTAGAGCGCCGAGAACAGCACCACCGTCGAGAGGAGTGCTGCCCACCCCCACAAAATGACGACCGCGCGGCGCGGACCGTGACCGAGCTGGATCAGGCGATGGTGCAGGTGCCCCATGTCCGCTTGCGCAAAACTGCGACCGCTCGCCGTGCGGCGGACGATGGCGAAGAGCACGTCGAGGATCGGCACTGCGAGCACGAGCAGCGAGATGAAAATCGGCGCCAGAAAGAAATAGGTCTGACCGTTGGCCGACTGCGTGTCGGGGTCGGCGCGGCCTCCGACGACGCTGGTAGCGACCGCCATCAAGAGGCCGAGCAAGAGCGCGCCGCTGTCCCCCATGAAGATGCGCGCCGGGTTGAAGTTGAACGGCAGGAAGCCGAGGCAGACACCCACTGCGATGATGGCGACGAGTGGCCCGACGTTCGGTTGCGGCAACAAATTTCCGTCTGTTAATTCGAGCGAGTAGATGAAGAACGCGCCAGCGCCAATCGCGACAATTCCGGCGGCGAGACCGTCGAGACCGTCGATCAAGTTGATGGCCTGCGTCATGCCGAGCAACCACAACACCGTGATGAGCGGCACCCAGTCGTCGGACAACACGAACACGTCGAGAAACGGAAGCCGGAACTGGAACATCGTCACGCCGAACCACACGAGAGCGACGGCCGCGACGACGATGCCAGTCACCTTCGCCGGCGGCGACACGTCGCGAATGTCGTCAAGGATGCCGAGCCCAAAGATGATCGCGCTGGCGACGAGCACTCCGATGATCTCGGTGCTGTCTTGAAACAGCTGGTCGAAATCACCGAGCAGACTCGCAGCCACAACTCCAGCGAGAATCCCGATGAACATGCCGATTCCGCCTACGTCGGGGGTCGGCACCGGGTGCATGCGTCGCTCGTCGGGCGTCGCCATCCAGCCCTGTCGCTTCGCGATACGAATCACGAACGGCATTGAGCCCGAAGTTGCCGCTGCGGCAATCAGACCGATGACGAGATACGACGCGAGGCTCGTCATGTGACGTCATTTCGCTCGTCACTTTGTCGGCCGACCACCGGCCGAACCACCTGACTGGCGCTCACTTCCCTAACGATAGGCGGGAAACGCCGCGCACAACGCCGCCACCTTGGTGCGCACCTCTTCGATGACGGCCGAGTCGTTGCGACCCTTCAACGTCGTGACGATGAAGTCAGCGATGGTCGACATCTCGCCTTCACGCATACCCTGCGTGGTAACCGAGGGCGTGCCGATGCGCACGCCCGACGTGACGAACGGGCTGCGCGGATCATTGGGCACCGTGTTCTTGTTCAGCGTGATGCCAGCGAGGTCGAGCACCGCTTGTGCTTCTTTGCCGGTGAGTTCGGCATCGAACGGTCGCAGGTCGACCACCATCATGTGGGTGTCGGTACCGCCCGACACGAGTCGGAAGCCGCGCACCGCGAGCGCCTCGGCAAGAGCAGCAGCGTTCTTCACGATCTGGTGGGCGTACGTCTTGAATTCAGGCTGCAACGCCTCGAAGAATGCGACGGCCTTCGCCGCGACCGCATGCTCGAGCGGCCCACCCTGTTGACCGGGGAACACCGCCTTGTCGATCGCCTGCGCATGCTGCTTGGTGGAGAGAATGCAACCACCGCGTGGTCCGCGAAGCGTCTTGTGCGTGGTGAATGTGACGACGTCGGCGAACGGGACGGGGTTCGGGTGCGCCCCACCGGCCACGAGTCCGGCGAGATGTGCGATGTCGAACATCATGTACGCACCGACTTCGTCGGCAATTTTCTTGAACGGCTCTGGCTCGATGCGACGCGGATAACTGGTGGTTCCCGCGACGATCATTCGTGGGCGGTGCTCGTGGGCGAGGCGGCGAACTTCGTCGAAATCGATTCGCTCGTCGTTGACGCCGACCTTGTACGAACGGAAGTCATAGAAGATGCCGCTCGCATTGACCGGAGACCCGTGCGTGAGGTGGCCGCCGTGGTCGAGGCTGAGACCAAGCACCACGTCGCCTGGCTTCAGCATCGCCTGGTAGACCGCCATGTTCGCGCTCGCGCCGGAGTGCGGCTGCACATTGGCATGTTCGGCACCGAACAGTTTCTTCACTCGCTCGATGGCTAATGCTTCAATTTCGTCCACCACTGCGTTGCCGCCGTAGTAACGCTTACCTGGGTATCCCTCGCTGTACTTGTTGGTGAGCACGGAGCCCGTCGCGCGCATCACGGCAGGTGAGGTGAAGTTCTCGCTGGCGATGAGCTGAAGACCGGTTGTCTGCCGAGTGCGCTCTCTCTCGATGAGACGCTCGACTTCGACGTCTGGCGTGGAGTCAGAAGGAAATGGCATACGACCTAACTTTCGCGACGAGCAGCTTCTTCGGCTTCTATCTCGCTCAATTGTCCCACACGTCGAGCGTGACGTCCGCCCTCAAACGGTGTCTCGAGGAACTTCTTGACGATTTGTTCGGCCAGGTCGTTGCTCACCACGCGACCGCCCATCGACAGCACGTTGGCGTCGTTGTGCGAACGTGCCATCTCGGCAAGCCAGAGGTCGTTGCAGAGTGCCGCACGGATACCGCGCACCTTGTTGGCTGCGATCTGCTCGCCTTGCCCGCTGCCGCCGAGCACGATGCCAACGTCGGCTCGCGCGTCGCGCACCGCGCGCGCTGCCGCTGCGCAGAGATGCGGATAGTCGATGGCTTCGGTCGAGTGCGTTCCGTAGTCCTCCACGCGGTAACCCTGCGACTCGAGCAGGCCAATCAGATGCGACTTGAGCTCGAAGCCTGCATGGTCGGATGCGATCGCGATTCGCTTTGCCGCAGCGTTGCTCATCGTGCGCCAGCCTAGGTGTCGCCAACACGCGACTGCGTAGCGTTGGATGCATGTCACTGCACCCGCGCACGCCGGTGCTGATCGGCCAGGGTCAAGCAATCGACCGTGATACGCAGCCGACAACGGCAAAGCACCCTGTGGCACTGATGATCGACGCCGTGAACTCGGCGTTCCAAGACGCATCGATCCGCACACCTAACTACGTCGATTCGGTGCGAGTCGTGCGTCTGCTCTCGTGGAAGTACGCCAATGCAGCACACGCTCTCGCGGTCGGCTGCGGAATGTCGGCTCAGCAGTACGCGACAACACCGCACGGCGGCAACATGCCACAGACGTTGGTAAACCTTTCTGCCCGACAGATTGCCGACGGCGAACTTCACATGGTCGTGCTCGCTGGTGGCGAGTGCGCCCGCACTCGCTCGGTGGTGAAGGATGCGACGTCGCTACCGTGGCCCGACCCGAGTGGCACCGACTCGGTGTCGGCCGAAAGCGGGGGGCCGGTACCTGCCGCCGCACACATCGTCGACGACCTCGCGTTGCTGAACGACGAAGAACAACGCCTCGGCATCGTGCTGCCCGTGCAGTACTACCCCATGTTCGAGTCGGCAATCCGTGCAGCCGCACGCCGAAGCATCGCCGACCATGATCGTCGAATCGCCGAACTTTGGTCGCGGTTCAGTGCGGTGGCTTCACGAAACCCGTTCGCGTGGTCGCGCACCGCGATGACGGCCGACGAGGTGCTCGCAGTCTCCCCCGACAATCGCATGATCGGTTTGCCGTACCGAAAAGTGATGAACTCGAACAACCAGGTCAACCTCGCTGCGGCACTCGTGATGTGCTCGGTGGAGAAAGCTGAGTCACTCGGCGTACCTCGCGACCGATGGGTGTTTCCGTGGTCGGGCACCGACTGTCACGAGCACCAATTCGTGTCGAACCGTTGGTCGTTCGCCGATACGCCAGCCGTACGCCTCGGCGGCGAACGCGCTCTGCAGCTTGCGGGTCTCGGCATCGACGACGTCTCGCTCGTCGATCTGTACTCGTGCTTTCCGTCCGCCGTGCAACTTGGCGCGCAGTCACTGGGGCTCGAACTCACTCGTCAGCTCACGTTGACCGGCGGTCTCTCGTTCGCCGGCGGACCTTGGAACAACTACGTGATGCACGCCATCGCCACTGCAATGATGCGACTGCGTGAGCAGCCAGGTGAACGAGCGCTGGTGTGGGCGAACGGTGGCTACGCCACCAAGCACGCCTTCGGGACGTACGCCGCCACCCCGCCGCCGGGCGGCTTCAGACACGAGTCGCCGCAGTCGGAAGTCGACGCCTCACCCAAGCGCGAGTTGGCACTCGGCGACGACGCTCGAGGTGCCGCGACCATCGAGGCGTACACGGTGATGCACGACCGCAGCGGTGCGCCCGAGCGGCTCATCGCCGCCACACTTCTCGATGACGGGCGTCGGGCGTGGGTGAACTCAGCCGATGTCGGTCTTGCCACCGAGTTCGCGCACGAAGAGCACGTTGGACGTCGGGTCACGATGCGTCGCAGCGGCGAACTCGCATCGGCGTAGCGCTCGCACGACCTTACGGCCGCCGTTTCAGAGTTTCGGGATTCTCAACGCTCGAGTAACTCAAACTGACGCTTCGGTAACTCAATCAGGTCGCCGAGCGATCAAGATTCTGTCGAGCCCCGCGTAGTCGCGCCGTATCTCGACAGCAGCGAGACCCGCAGCCTCGCACAGCGCTCGCACGACATCGCCTTGGCGATGGCCGATTTCTGCAACGAGTACGCCGCCAGGTCGCAGCCACTCCGAAGCGCCGCTTATGACCGCTCGCAGCGCATCAAGCCCGTCTGCACCTGCGTAGAGCGCTTCGTGCGGCTCGTGCGCCGCGACAGTCGACTCAACTTCTGGGTCGTCCGCTGCGATGTACGGCGGATTCGACACGACCACATCGATTGATCCGCGCAATTCTCTCGGCAATGCGGCAAACCAGTCGCCCTGCGCGATACGCACGTTCGCTCCGGCTCGCCCGATGCCGGCTGCATTCGAGCGAGCGACATCGAGCGCGTCAGGTGAATTGTCGGTCAGCCACACCGTCGTGCCGTCGAGCGGCAATTCGTGAGCGAGCGAGAGGCCGATTGCCCCGCTGCCCGTGCCGAGATCGACTGCCACTCTCGGGCTGACGGTGCGGGCAAACTGCACTGCTACCTCCGCCACCTGCTCGGTTTCGGGCCGAGGTATCAGTACGCGTCGGTCGACGAGCAAGTCAAGGTAACGAAACGCCCACCGTCCCATCACGTATTGCACGGGCTCGCCGGCCAAGCGCCGGCGGATCATCTCTTGCAAGTGCAGCGCCATTCGCTGCGTGACCGCTTCGTCAAGCGACGCCGAGAATTCGCTCGCATCTAATCCTGCGGCGTGTTCGCACAACAATCGCGCTTCGCGCTCGCTGCCGAGCGCATCTTGCGTGTCGGCAAGAACTTCGCGCCACGTGGCAGCGTTCACTCGGCGCCGAGCTCCTTGGCGAGTTGTTCGGCTTGGTATTCCATCGTCAAAGCATCGACGACCGGGTCGAGGTTGCCAGCAAGCACGTCTTGCAACTGGTAAAGCGTGAAGCCGATTCGGTGGTCGGTGATTCGATTCTCTTTGTAGTTGTAGGTGCGGATCTTTTCGCCGCGGCCGCCCTTGCCCACCTGGGCACGGCGCTCCGCTGACATCTTTGCTTCGTGTTCCTCCTGCTTGCGTTGCAACAAACGTGTGCGCAACACCTGCATGGCCTTGATGCGGTTCTGCAACTGGCTGCGTTCGTCTTGCATCGCGACCACCACACCCGTCGGTTTATGCGTGATGCGAACGGCAGAGTCAGTCGTGTTAACGCTCTGGCCGCCCGGGCCGCCCGATCGGTACACGTCAATCTCCAGGTCTTTCTCGTCGATGTGGATGTCGACTTCCTCGGCTTCTGGCATCACGGTCACCGTCGCCGACGACGTGTGGATGCGACCAGCGTTCTCCGTGACGGGCACACGCTGCACTCGGTGCGGTCCGCCCTCAAAGCGCATTCGACGCCACACGGTGTCACCCTTCATGAGAACGGTCGCCTGGTTCACGCCGCCCATCGGCGAGCGGTCATACGCCATCACTTCGAAGCTCCAGCCGTTTCTCCCCGCCCACGCTCGATACATCTCGAGCAACTCGGCAGCAAAGAGATTCGCCTCTTCTCCACCCTCTGCCCCGCGGAACTCGACGATCACGTTCTTGCCGTCGTTGGGATCCGGCGGAATCAACAGCACTTTCAGTTCTTCTTCGAGTCGCTCCGTCTCGGCAGTGCCGTTGCGCAGCTCCTCTTCGAGCGAAACACGTTCGTCAGCTGACGCAGACTCGAGCAGCTCGCGAGCAGCCTCGACGTTGCCGGTCGCCGACCGATACTTGCGGATGCATTCGATGAGCGGACCCATCTGCTTGTACCGACGCGACGCATCACGCAATTTGCGCTGGTCGCCGAGCACTTCCGGGCTGGCCAGGCTCGCCTCGAGTTGTTCGAATTCCGCCACGATGGCGTCGAGTTTGGCGAGCACGGCGTAAAGGTTACGCCGACACGAACGCGGCGGGGCGCGACAGCATCGCCGACAGGTGCAGTTGCGTCGGCAGCATGTTGCGAGTCTCAGCGACGATCAGCAGTTTCGCCTGCGGGTTGAGTCGATCGCGGGCATCCGCAGCGAACGGAACGGCATCGACCATTACGCCTGCGGTGAACACGATGACTGCATCTTCACCGTCGTCCATCGTTGCCGTGGCAACGCACGGAACGGAGTCTTTGAGGTTCGCGCGTGCGACCGGTGGTTCTGCGCATCGCATGACACGGGCACCGATACGACTTGGGTCGCAGACTACGGTCGCGCGCAGAGCGCGCTCGGGCGCGAGCCGATTCAGCGGGTGAGCTGGCGCGCCCTCAGCCCGGTGCTGCGCGACATGACGAACCACTTCACGAAGGTGATCAATGCCCGCATCGTCACCGTGCAGCATGCGAAATGTCTCGCGGTCGTGCACCCCCACTCCAATGCGCATTCGAGGCGTGCCATCTTCGTCGACGACCCGTGCCACTTCGAGACCGTTCACCTCTGCGCCGACAACGCCATGCTCAACGACCGCGTCAGCGCCGGATGCGCGAAACGTCTCCACGAACCCGAGATGAGCAGCCGACGGTTCACGGCGCTCGGCATGAGCAGCGGGTGACGCGGGCGAAAGCTTCGAGCCATCGAGTTCGGCGACGGTGATTTCGATCGGAAAGTACGCCGCTTGTCGTGCCACTACCCCGAGCGAACCGGGCTCACCGACGATGGTGATTCGGGCGATCGGCGAGGCACTCCGCAGCTGCGACTGCGCAACCAAGGTAAGCGCTGTGCCGAGCGCTCCGGCTGCGCCTGAGGTTGCCGCAGCCCCGTCGGCGTCGACTGCTCGAGCCGACATCCACAACGCGTCACCGCTGCGCAGCCCCACGTAGCGCCCGAGGTCGAGATCGGATGCGCCGTCAAGGTCGATATCGCTTGCACGCATTGCGGCGCGCAGCATGGTGCGGGTCAGCGCGCGCTCGCGCAGCGCCGTCTCGCGAGCGTCGAGGCTCACGTCAGGCCGTTGGCTGCTTGGCGATCTCCGAGAGGAACTCATCGTTGGTCTTGAACGACTTCAACCGGTCGATGAGCAACTCCAGACCCGGGGCGGCGTTGCCGTCGGCGGCAAGGCCGCTCAACACGCGACGAAGCTTCCACACCATCTGCAGCTGTTTGCGGTCAAAGAGCAACTCTTCATGGCGAGTGCTTGATGCATCGACGTCAATGGCTGGGTAGATGCGGCGTTCGGCGAGTCTGCGATCGAGTCGCAGTTCCATGTTGCCGGTGCCTTTGAACTCTTCGAAGATTGCTTCGTCCATTCGGCTGTTGGTCTCGACCAATGCCGTGGCGAGAATCGTGAGGCTGCCGCCCTCTTCGATGTTGCGTGCCGCACCGAAGAACTTCTTCGGCGGATACAGCGCGCCGGCGTCGATACCACCCGACATGATGCGTCCGGTTGCCGGCGCAGCCAGGTTGTAGGCACGCGACAGACGTGTGATGCCGTCGAGGATGATGACGACGTCTTCGCCCGCTTCGACCATTCGTTTGGCTTTTTCAATTGCCAACTCGGCCACCTGCGTGTGCTCGTCGGATGGGCGGTCGAAGGTCGATGCGATGACTTCGCCCTTCACGGTGCGTCGCATGTCGGTGACTTCTTCTGGGCGCTCGTCGATGAGCAGCACGATCAGCTTCACTTCTGGGTGATTCTTTTCGATGCTGGTGGCGATGGTCTTCATCACCGTCGTCTTGCCAGCCTTCGGAGGCGACACGATGATGCCGCGCTGACCCTTACCGATCGGCGAGATGAGGTCGATGATGCGCGCCGTCATGTTCAACGGTTCACTCGGCGACGAGAGCACAAGTTTCTCGTCTGGGAAGAGCGGCGTCAGGTCTTCGAACTTCTTGCGGTTGCGCGCCTTCTCTGGGTTTTCACCGTTGACGGTGTACACCTCGAGCAGCGCCGGATTCTTTTCGTTGCGACCAGCCGGGCGCGACAAGCCGGTGATGTGGTCACCCTTGCGCAAGCCGTACTGGCGCGTGAAACGCACCGACACGTATGCATCGTTGCGAGTGCCGAGATATCCGCCGAGTCGCAAGAAGCCGTAGCCCTCGTCGCGCAGGTCGAGGTAGCCCTCCACCTTGACAGGGTCGTTGCTGATCGGCTCGTTCGACTCAGTCGACTCAAGCTCGTAACGATCGTCACCCTGCGGGCCTTCGTCTCGCGGGCCGCCACGTCGTCGTCCTCGTCGGCGCCTGTTGCGGTTGCCACCGTCATTGAAATTGCGGTCGCGGAAGTTACGGTCACCGCGATCGCCGCCCCGCGAATCACCACGGTCTCCTCGGTCTCCTCGGTCTCCACGCGAGTCACCGCGGTCGCCACGATCGGTGCGATCTCCGCGCGAGTCACCGCGATCGCCGCCGCGCACGCGCGCATCGGGGGCAATCGGCGTGCCCTCGTGTTCGGCTAGTTCGACTTCCCACTCGGAGAGCGGCTCGCCGTCTGCGCCGAGCGGTTTGTCGTTGGATTGTGGTGCCATGGTTTCCTCCAGGATCTTGGCAATCAGGTCTGCCTTGCTTGCGGCGCTGACCCCTTTCAGGCCGAGCGCTTTGGCGATTTGTACGAGGTCTTCTTTGCCTTTTTCTTCGAGTTGTGCTCGACCGAGCTGCGGAGCGGCCACGTTTCCTTTTTCCGGGGCTGCACGAGAGTGCCGCGCCCTTCAACGATGCTTCGCGTCAGAAACGATGCTTGCGCGCCGGACTCAAGACTGCGGTGGGCATGCTCGGCGTCACCGAGCACTTGCATCCTACCGCGACGCCACGGCTCCCGCAACGAACCGTTGAACGGCGGCAATGTCGTTGGGCAGTAGCTCGGTGCGCTCAGGACGCTCGAAGAGGTCGGCCAGGTGTGCAGGCAACTCGGGGACGACTCCCGTTGCCTTCTTCACCGCGTCGGCAAATTTCGCAGGATGAGCAGTCGCGAGCGTGATCACTGGTTCGCCTGGCTCGGCGCACGCTTCCGTTGCGACGAGCCCGACGGCTGTGTGCGGGTCGACGAGCACGCCGTAGTCGCGGTGCACCGCGGCAATCTTGGCCAGTGTCTCGGCGTCGGAGCAACGCTGGCCGCGGAAGACCGGACGAATCCATCTCCCGAACGTGGACGCATCGACGCTGAGCCGTTTCGACTCGCGGAATCGCGTCAGTTGTGCCGCAGTCGCATCGCCGTCTCGGTCGTTCATCTCGAACAGAAGCCGCTCAAAGTTGCTCGACACCTGGATGTCCATGCTCGGACTAAGGGTCGGTACCACGCCGGTCGCCGACATGGTCTGCGTCTCAAAGAATCGAGTGAGGATGTCGTTGGCGTTCGAACCGACGATGAGATGACCGACGTTCGCTCCGATTCGGCGGGCGATCCAGCCTGAGAGCACGTTGCCGAAGTTCCCGGTCGGAACGCTGAAGGAGACGGGGGCCGAATCCGCTGCCCCGAGTTGCTCAATTGCGGTGAAGTAATACACGACTTGGGCGAGTACTCGCGCCCAGTTGATGGAGTTCACTGCCGCCAACTTGTGCTGGTCCCGGAATGCCCGGTCATTAAACATTGCCTTGACGAGGTCTTGGCAATCGTCGAACGAACCGTCGATGGCAACGGTGTGCACGTTGGGCGACTGCACGGTCGTCATCTGCCGACGTTGCACCTCGCTGATACGGCCCTTCGGGTACAGGATCACCATCGACACGTTGGCGCAGTTCTTCACGCCGTCGATAGCCGCTGAGCCAGTGTCGCCGCTCGTCGCCCCGACGACGGTGATGCGTTCGCCGCGAGCGGTGAGCACGTGGTCGAACAACCGACCGACGAGCTGCAGTGCGATGTCTTTGAACGCAAGCGTCGGCCCGTGGAAGAGCTCAAGCAGCCAGCGATTGTCGCCGAGTTCGCGCAGCGGAGCAACGTGCGGATCACGGAAGGTTGAGTACGCCGCGCGACACATCGCCTCAAGATCGCTCTTTGCGATTTCATCGCCGACGAACGGTGCGATGATTTGGGCTGCGCGCTCAGCGAACGGCAATTCGCTGGCAGCGTGCCTCACCGACGGCCACGACTCTGGAACGTAGAGACCGCCGTCGCTCGCGAGACCGGCCAGCAGTGTGTCGTTGAACCCGAGCCGCGGAGCTTTGCCGCGGGTGGAGACGTATCGAAGCGTGCTCGTCACGAGCCGATGATGCGGATGACGCCGCCCACCTTGCTCACCACGTCGAGTCGCTGAAACTCAGCCAGGCAGGCGCGCATGTCAGCCGTGCGTGCTTCGTGCGTGAGAAACACGAGCCGCGCATCGCTGCCGATTCCATCCTGTTCGGCAGCGCGGATGCTCACGCCGTTGCGAGCAAACACTCCGGTGACTGCGTGCAACACACCGGGCTTGTCGGCCACTTCGA
>RFOJ01000170.1 GCA_009926705.1 Acidimicrobiia bacterium | reverse complement strand
TGTTGCATCGACTGCGCGACGACGGTCGTCACGAGGTTCGCGCGCTTGCCGATGTCACGAGCGTCGTTGTGCCCACGGTTGAAGGGCGACTGTTGGCGGTGTCGGGACTGAGAATCGGCTATCTCGACGATGACGGCTCGATCCGGCGGGTGATTGCCGAATTACCAGCTGACGGCGACGGCCGAGCAAACGATGGTCGCTGCGATCCATTCGGGAGGCTGTGGGTAGGAACCGTCGACCGAAGTGGCCAGAACCGCGGCGGATTGTTCTGCGTCGATGCATCGGGTGGAGTCCGACGAGTGCGCGACGGACGGGCCCTTTCCAACGGCATTGACTGGAGCCCGGACGCGAGCCGCTGCTATCACGTCGACTCGCTGCACCGCACCGTTGACGAGATCATGCTGGACGACGAAGGTTTGCCGACGAGTGAGCGGACGCTCGCCAGGTTCGACACCATGCCCGACGGTGTGTCGGTCGACGAACAGGGCGGTATCTGGGTCGCGTTGTGGGACGGGGGAGCAGTCGTGAGGCTGAGCCCACAGGGAGAAATCGACCGCACCATCGATGTGCCGGGCGGCTGGATCACCAGTTGCGCGTTCGGCGGAGCCGGCCTGAAGACGATGTACGTCACATCGGCCAACGTCGAGCTTGACGCAGAGCGGGCTGCACGGTGCCCTTCTGCCGGCTCATTGTTCCGCTGCACACCCGGCTTCGTCGGGCGCGGTTACACGCCCTTCGGCAGTTCTTCTCTCGACACTCGCTAGTCGTTCAATACGCCGAGTTCAGGCGCACACCGGAGCATCGGCGCTCCAGCGGTTGAACGGCTTCAACTCGCTCTGGTCGGCGAGAATCCGGCGTGCCTCGGTCCACATGCGCGACCACTCGTGCGCGTCGTGCAGTTCGGTGTGCGGTGCAGTGCGACTGCGGGCGACAAACCCGGGGAATGCGCCACGACCGGTGGGCTGGCCGATCGGGTTGTAGCGGAGGTCGAAACTGATGCGGATCTCGTTGCTGGTGTTGGAAAGCGAGTTGTGCAGGGTCATCTTGTCGATGAACAACACATCCCCTGGTTCCATCGGCAAAGCGACCGCACCTTCGCGTGACGCGACCTTCTCAGGCACCTGCAGTCCGCCCGGGCCAGCCGGGCAATGTGCCATGAGTCCGCGCCGGTGCGTCTTGGGCACAACTTGCAGGCAGCCGTGTTCAATCCCGGCGTAACGCAAGGGAAACCACACGGTGAGCATCTGCGTGTCGTCGGCATCGGGGGTAACGACGCCGTTGTCTTGGTGCCAGTTGGTGGCCCCCATCTTCAACGTGCCTGTTGCGGGATCGCGCGGTTCACGCGACTCAGGCATCTTGATTCGCACGTGCTGAACTGGATTCGAATATATCTCTGGACCGATGAAGTCTTCGACGAGGTCGAGTAACTCAGGGCATCGCAGCATGTCGAATACTGCGGGACCGTGCCACATCGGAGTGTCATGCTTGATGTTCGACTGCGGCAACGAGAAGTCGAAGCACTGGTGATTCGTATCGTTCGACTCGGCGCACACCTCGACGAATCGCTCGCCGAATGGCAAGTGGTCATACAGGTTGGAGATGCGACCCTCGGCGAACAGCTTTCGAGCGAGGCGATCGAGCACGCCTTCGTATTCCTGGAGGAGTGGTGTCAGGTATCGGTCAGGGTCGATGGCACCGCGAACGACGACGTAGCCCTCGCGGTCGAAGTGCTCCCGCTGCTCAGCGGTGAGAGTGGTGGTGGTGACCATTCGGTGTGTGCGACCCGTCGCGTACTTCCATTGAATTATATAAAGTTCGGCAGTGCGATGCAACGCACGTCACCGCAATATCGCAGAGGCGAATCGTCAGTTGGCGGTCGAGCGTTCAAGGCTCGCAGCTCGCGCAGCGCGCAAGAGCGCCGCGGTGTATTCCGAGGCAGGTTTGGCGAGCACGCTGTCGGTGCGTCCGGCCTCGACGATACGACCGTGGCGCATGACGACGATCTCTTCACACATCCGGCTCACGACTCCGAGGTCGTGCGAGACCATCACGAGCGTGAGGCCCAGCTGGTCGCGAAGATCCATGAGCAGATTGAGAACC
>RFOJ01000169.1 GCA_009926705.1 Acidimicrobiia bacterium | reverse complement strand
CACACCGAAACCTCGTCGGTGGTTTCAGTGCCCGCCTCGAGCGAACCGTGCTTCGCGCGAATCTCGCCGAGAGTGTGCGAACGGTCGAAGCGGTAGGGATACGGGTTCACACCCTGTCCGCGGAGTCGCTCGATTTCCTCCAATCGGCGTTCGCGATACGCCGCGAGGTTGGTGCCGACCTCTTCGCCGGTGACGTTGTCCTCGGTCATGCGATGACGTTGTCCTTAGTCATGCGATGACCTTGTCCTTGGTCATGAGATGACAACGAGCACGTCGCCCGAGCCAACTTTGTCGCCAGGCTTCACGTTCACCGACTTGACGGTGCCGGCCTTTTCGGCCTGCAACTGATTTTCCATCTTCATTGCTTCGAGCACAACGACTGGGTCGCCGACCTTCACTTCTTGTCCTACTTCGACAAGGACTTTCACGATGGTGCCCTGCATCGGGGCCGCGACATTGCCGCCGCCGGCTCCGGCGCTGCTCGCTGCTGCCGCACGAGGCGCGCGGCGTGCGACGGGGGCGGCACCGCCCGATTCGGGCACCCACGCCTTCACTTCGAAACGCTTGCCGTTCACTTCGACGGTCGTCGTCTTCTCGACGAGACCTGCGGCAGGTGGCTCGGCAGGCGTCACCTGTGACGAGACACCGCTTAGGTCAAGACGTTCCTCCACCCATTTCGTGCTGTGGGTGACGGCGGCAAAGTCGGGGTGACGCAGGATCGCCAAGTCAGCCGGAATCGTCGTGTGCACGCCGTCGATCTTCATCTCTTCGAGTGCGCGAATGGTGCGGGCAATTGCCGTCGGTCGGTCTTTGCCCCAGACGATGAGCTTGCCGATCAAGTTGTCGTAGTACTGGCTGACGGTGTCACCCGCCTCGTAGCCGCCGTCGAATCGCGTGCCGAACCCGTCGGGCACCTTGAGCGTGCTGATGGTGCCCGGAGAAGGAAGAAACTTACCGCCAGCCGGATTCTCAGCGTTGATGCGCACCTCGATGGAATGGCCACGGCGCAGCGCATTGACTTGCTCTTGCGTCATCGGAAGCTTCTCGCCGTCAGCGACGCGAATCTGCCACTCGACGAGGTCGATGCCGGTGATCATCTCGGTGACCGGGTGCTCGACTTGCAGTCGCGTGTTCATCTCCAAGAAGAAGAACTCGCCGTCCTGGTAGATGAACTCGACGGTGCCGGCGTTGTAGTAGCCGACGGCACGAGCCGCCTTAACGGCGGCTTCACCCATTGCTGCCTCGACGCCTGCTGGGAGCGCGGGTGCTGGTGCTTCTTCGATGAGCTTTTGGTGTCGTCGCTGGGCGGAGCAGTCGCGTAGCGAGACCCACACGACGTTGCCGTGCTTGTCGCCGACAAGTTGCACCTCGATGTGTCGTGGCCACGTGAGATAACGCTCGACGTAAATCTCGTCGCGACCGAAGAACGCCTTCGACTCTCGTTTGGCCGAGTCCATCGCTTCTTGCACCGACGCAGCATCCTTCACGACTTTCATGCCGCGTCCGCCGCCACCGAACGCCGCCTTGATTGCGACCGGCCAGCCGAATTCCTCGCCGAACTTCACGATCTCTGCGGCGCTGTTCACGAACTCCGTCGTGCCGGGCACGATTGGCGCACCGCCACGCAACGCGGCCTTGCGTGACGACACTTTGTCGCCCATCTCGACGATCGCAGCAGGCGGGGGCCCGATGAATGCCACACCGAGATCGGTGATGGCCTTGGCAAAGTCGGCATTCTCGGAGAAGAATCCGTAGCCGGGGTGCACTGCGTCGGCGCCGCTCTTGCGGATGGCATCGAGAATGGCTTCGGTATTCAGGTAACTCTGGGCGGCAGTCTCGCCGCCGAGGGCGTACGCCTCGTCGGCAAGGCGCACATGCAGGGCGTTGCGGTCAAGCTCGGAGTACACCGCGACGGTGGCGATGCCCATCTCGCGGGCAGTTCGAATGACGCGAACGGCGATTTCTCCGCGGTTGGCAATCAGGATTTTCTTCGGCACGAACACCTATCTTGTTGAGGCAATGACGCCTTCGAAGCCTAGTTCGGTGCCGATTTGGCCGATCGGGTGGACGGTCCGTCACGTCGCCGAAACGGGCTCAACCAACGACGACCTCGTCGCAGCGGCACGAGCTGGCGCACCAGACCGCACGGTG
>RFOJ01000168.1 GCA_009926705.1 Acidimicrobiia bacterium | reverse complement strand
CGTTTGGGTTGGGACGACCTGCCGCTCATCTTCGACGCACTGCGCAGCGTCGACGCGGTCGTGGTGGGGCCTGGCCTCGGTGAATCGTGTGAAGAGTGGCTTGGAGAGTTCCTCGGACGACTAGAGATGGTTCCCACGGTCTTTGATGCCGATGCGCTGAATGCACTTTCGCGAAGACGAGAGTGGCTGCAGCAACTCTCGCGATGTCACGTGATCACTCCACATGCTGGTGAAGCGTCGCGTTTGTTGGGTTGGGGCAACGATGCAAGTCGAGTGAATACCGCGCGACATTCGGCGCTCAGCCAGTTGTGCACCGTCACTCGGGCGACCATCGTGCTGAAGGGCGCCGACACTCTGATTGCCCAGCGCGGTGCCCCGACCGTGACGAACACGACGGGAAATGCCGGGCTGGCGAAAGCTGGTAGCGGCGATGTGCTGAGTGGAATTATCGGTGCGCTGATGGCGCGCGGCATGCGGGCTCTCGACGCATCGATTGCCGCCGCATGGGTGCATGGCCGTTCCGCAGACCTTCTCGCCGCAGAAGTCGGCGAAGAGTCGTACATCTCCAGCGACTTGGCGCGCGCGCTGGGGCGGGCCTTCAGCGACTACCAGCAGGCTGCGTCGGCAACCTGACGATGACGCGCAGGCCGCCCAGCGGACTGCGCTCGAAAGATGCAGACCCGCCGTGTGCGCGGGCGATTGAAGTCACGAGATGCAGGCCGAGGCCGCTACCTCGCACGTCGTCGGAGCGCAGCGGATCAAAGCGTTGAGTCCCCTCGGCGAGCTTGGCAAGACGCATGGCGTCAATGCCCGGCCCTGAGTCGTCGACCGAGCAGATGATGCTCGCTCCGTCGACTTCGCACCGAACCATGACCGCCGCCGTCGAGGGTGTATGTCGGTGCACGTTGCTCGCGAGATTGGCGAACAACCGATCCAACAGCGCAACGTCAGCAAGAACCCAGCTTTCGCCACATTCGAGGGTGATCTTGCGTCCTGGGTCGAGTATGGCGAGGTCGTTGAAATGTGACATCGCGACGCGACCGACGTCGACGCGCTCGCGAGAGCTGCTCGGTGCCGCAGACACTCTGGCTAGCAACAGCAGGTCGTCAATGAGTTTCGACATTCTCTTTGATTCATCTGCGATTCGGTTCATGGCGCGCTCACGTACCTCGGGGTCGGCCGGCCGTTCGACGGCCAGGATTTCTGAGTATGCACGAACGGTGGTGAGTGGGGTCCGAAGCTCATGGGCCACGTCAGCGAGGAACTCACGCATGGCCGACTCGGATCTCGATTTCGTCTCGGCTGCATTCTGAAGCGCTCCGACAGTCGACCCGATTGTCTGTTGCAGGTCGCGAATCTCGCGAGTCGATGCGTCGGTGGGCAACACTGCATCGAGCCGTCCCGCTGCGATAGATCCTGAATATTCCACGATGTCCCGAAGTGGCTGTAGCGACCTTCGGGTCACGACCGAGGCAACCGCACCCCCAAGGAGAGACACGACAATCGCGATCATTGAGCTAACTAACAGCTGGCGACCGAATGCGTGACTGATTTCGGATATGGATTCGCCGATCACAAGCCACTGTTCATTGCCGAGGTCGACTGTCACGAGGCGAATCGGGTCGTCGCCAACGGTGATCGGGGAGCTCGCGGCGTTGCTGAGTTGTTCCGCAGAGAGTGGTGCGATGGTGGTCGCTCCGCTCGACTCGTCGGCGAGGAGGTCGAGCGGCTCCTCATCCTGAGACACGAGGGCCGCGACGAAGTTTCTCGGTGGGGCGATGAGTCCGGCGAGAAGAGCCTGCAACGGATCCTCTTCGACGCGGACCGCGTCGCGGAGCGACGCTAAGCGCTCGTCCACCTGTGTAATCGCGCTCGCTCTGCCAGCGACGGCAGAAAGCACTGCAATCGAGATCGAAGTGAAAGCTATGACGACGAGCACCATTAGCGAGATGCGGCGGCTCAACGTCATGCGACTGCCTCGAACTTGATACCGAACCCTCGTACGGTCACGACATGCTCATGGCCCTCGTGGTCGAGCTTTCGGCGAAGATACGACACGTACGTTTCGACGACCGTTGAATTCGTCTCGTAGTCAATGCCCCATACGGATTCGAGCAAGTGGCTCTTGGAAAGTACTTGCCCTGCGTTGACCATTAAGTGGTGGAG
>RFOJ01000167.1 GCA_009926705.1 Acidimicrobiia bacterium | reverse complement strand
CTCATCTTGTCGAACACTGCCCGTGCGGGCGTGACGGGATTCTTGAAAACCTTGGCGCGCGAAGTTGCCGCCGACGGTGTGACGGTCAATTCGGTGCAGCCCGGCATCCATGCGACCGACCGAGTAACACAGCTCTACGGCTCGTCACCCGACGCAAAACAACTCGGGATCCCAGCTGGTGTCATCGGCGACCCTGCCGACTTCGGCAACATCGTCGCATTTTTCTGCAGTGAGCCTGCACGGTTCGTCACCGGTGCACATCTGCCTGTCGATGGTGGCAGCTACGCCGGCTTGCTGTAGTCGGCGGCCTTCTCGACGCGCGTCAGCGCGCGATTACTTCGACGCGGCTTCGAGTGCGCGACGCACAAGCACCCGCGCCAGATGCTGACGATATTCAACGCTTGCGTTCAGGTCGCCCTGCGGGTCTGCATCGTCGGCCGCGAGTGCCGATGCGTCTTCGATTGACGCGCCGCTCGAGAGTGCCTTGCTCACCGACGAAGCAAGCACGGGCGTCGACCCCATGTTTACGAGCGCGACACCGCTCGAGCCGTTGTTGCGCCAAGCAGCGACACCGACAATCGCCCAGTCTTGGGCACGACGGTTGAATTTTTGGAAGCTCCAGCCTGCACCGTTCATCTTCGGAACTTTGATCTCGACAAGCATCTCGTCTGCGACGAGTGCACTCTCGAGGAAGCCCTTGAAGAAGTCTTTTGCTGCAATCTCACGCTTGCCGTTCGGGCCCTGCACGACATATGTGGCGCCGAGCGCGAGCGTGGTGGCCGGCAAGTCACTTGCCGGGTCGGCGTGCGCGATTGAGCCACCGATGGTGCCGCGGTGACGCACTTGCGAGTCGCCCACATGGCTTGCTGCGTGCGCAAGCAGCGGCACGTGTTGCTTGAGTACCGGTGACTTCTCCACGTCCATGTGGCGGGTGAGAGCGCCGATTGCAACGTGGTCACCGGCATCCTTCACGTAAGAGAGGTCTTTCACGCGACCGATGTCGACGAGCACCGTCGGCTGAGCAAGGCGCAGTTTCATGAGCGGAATCAAGCTGTGGCCACCCGCCAAAAACTTCGCCTCGTCGCCGTGCTGGCTGATGAGCGAGATTGCTTCGGCAGCCGAACTTGCTCGTTTGTATTCGAACGGTGCGGGAATCATCAGTTACTTCTTTGCTGCTGCCAGAACTGACTTCACGATGTTGTGGTAGCCGGTGCATCGGCACAGGTTGCCTTCGAGTCCGAGGCGCACGTCGTCTTCTGTCGGGTGGGGGTTCTCGTTCAAGAGCCCGATCGCGGCCATCACCATGCCGGGTGTGCAGTAGCCGCACTGCAGGCCGTGGTTTTCCATAAACGCTTTCTGCATCGGGTGCATCTCGCCGTTCTTTGCAAGCCCTTCAATCGTCGTCACCGTGCCGCCGTCGGCTTGGGCGGCGAGAATCGTGCAACTCTTGACCGCTTCGCCGTCGAGGTGCACGGTGCAGGCCCCGCAACTCGAGGTATCGCAGCCGATATTGGTGCCGGTCAATCTGGCGTGCTCACGGATGTAGTGCACCAGCAAGGTGCGCGGCTCTACCTCGTGCGATTCTTGGCGGCCGTTGATGGCGATGGTGATCTTCATGGCGCTTTGTTGTCCCTGTTTCTACTACGACTGCGGTGGGCCGTGCCGAAGTGAGTGCCGTGAGCCGTGCCCAAGCACTCAACCAAGCCCGCGACGCGGGACGGGTGGGGCGGCAATTCCGCCCAGACGGCTTCGTTGCCTGCGGCGGCGGGGCTGCTCAGTCGTTTAGGCGGTTGAGGCTGCGGACGGCGAAGGTGAGGGTGAGCGCCCCCATGACCACGATGGCCAGCAGCCCGCCCCAAACGGCATTCCACGACAAGTGGTCGGGGCTGGATGGGTTGACGAGGCCCACTCGTGCGAGGCGCAAGATGTTGGTCGCCGGGTTCACGCGGGCCACGGAGTGCAGCCAGCCTTGCATCACGTTGAGCGGCACTTGCGCCGACGAAAGAAACATCACGAGAAAAATCGACAACTGCATGATGGCTGCGCCGCGCATGTCTTGGAAGCGGAACGCGAGCCCGAGACCCCAGCCTGCGCCGATCGTTGCCAGACCAAGGGCCGCTGCGTAGAGGCACAACACGCCGAGCACTCCGCCGCTGAAACGTGCACCGAGCGCCAC
>RFOJ01000166.1 GCA_009926705.1 Acidimicrobiia bacterium | reverse complement strand
ACCCCGCGAGTTCACGCTCGTCGGAATCGCAAGCTACGGCGACATCTCGTCGCCAGGTGGCGCGACGTTCGCACTCTTCGACCAGGAGACTGCATCGGAATTTCTGCTCGAACCTGGCTTCGTCGACGCGTTTCTCGTCGAAGGCGACGACTCGGTCAGCGACGAAGTGCTCGCCCAGCGCATCGATGCGGCACTCGCCGACGACCTGAAGTTGGAGACGCTCACAGGTGCGGAAATCACCGCAGAAGTGCAGGGGCAAATCAAAGACGTGCTCAACATCTTCTCGACGTTCCTGACCGTGTTCTCATACATCGCGCTCGGCATCGGATCGTTTGTCATCTACAACGTGTTCTCCATCACTGCGGCACAGCGCCAACGCGAGAACGCGCTGCTGCGCGCAATCGGGGCAAGCAAGCGACAGGTGTCGCGATCGTTGCTCGTCGAGGGCACGCTCATGGGTGTCGTCGGTTCGCTTCTCGGCTTTGGCGTCGGTATCGGCTTGTCGCAGCTGTTGAACGCGCTACTCAAAGCCACGGGCTTCGAAGTGCCGACGAGCGGCCTGGCCATTCGGTCAGGCTCCCTCGTGAACACGCTCATTGCAGGTGTGAGCGTCACTGTGTTTGCCGCGTGGCTACCCGCTCGTCGCGCTGGTCGTGTTCCGCCGCTCGCTGCCCTGCGTGACACGGCCCTCGACACCGCTGGCAATCTCAAGCGTCGCGTGATCATCGGTCTCGTGCTCGTCGCACTCGGGGTCGTCGGTCTCGTCGCGGCGAGCAACGATGCACCGATCCAGGTGCTCGGCCTCGGAGTGCTCGGCGTGTTTGCGGGAATCTTGGTGATCGGGCCGGCGATTTCTCGTCCTGTTGCGCTCGCGCTCGGCCGTCCAGTCGCCGCCCTCCGTGGCGTGAGCGGCGCAATGGCTCGGCAGAATGCGGCCCGCAACCCGAAACGCACATCGCGCACTGCCGCACCGGTTTTGCTGGGCGTCGCTCTGGTCACCGCGTTCACCGCGCTCGCCGCGAGCATCCGTTCCGAGATTCGCGACACGTTCGGCGCGGCGTTCAGCGGAGATTTCGCCCTGACTGTCGATTCGCAAGGATTCGGTGGCATCCCGTTGTCGGTCACCGACCAGATCGCGACACTTGAAGGTGTCGATCGGGCAACAGGAATCGGTTTTACTACTGTGCGAATCGTTGACCCGACCGACGTCACAGCTGACCCTGCTGCATCGATGCGCGGCAACTTCGTTCAGACCATCAATCCGTCGACCATCCAGGGCCTCTTCGACATCGGTGTCACCGAGGGCGACCTCTCCACGCTCGGTCGCGACGGCCTCTTCGTCGATTCGGAGCGCGCCGCCGAGCGCGGATGGAAGATCGGCACGAAGTTGCAGGTTGTGCGTATCGACGGGGCAGTTATCAACGCCCAAGTTCGCGGCCTGCTCTCCGGAGACACGAGTTTTGCCAACTACGTCGCCAGCCGGGAGATGTTCTCTGATGCGCCGACACCAATTTTCGACTCGTTCGTCTACATCAAGGCCTCGAATGAAGCCGTACTCAAGGATGTGCGAGCGCGTATCGCTGCAATCAGCAGTGACGCTGGCATCGGGTCGTTGCAGAGCAAAGAAGAGTTCATCGATGACCAAGCGGCACAGGTCAACCAGATCCTCGGGCTGATCTACGGGTTGCTCGGGCTCTCGATCATCATTGCCATCGTTGGCATCATTATCACGCTGCTGTTGTCGGTGTTCGAACGTCGTCGCGAGATTGGTCTCTTGCGCGCCGTCGGCATGACCCGTTCACAGGTGCGATCCACGGTGCGTTGGGAAAGCGTCATCACGTCGCTGCTCGGTGCCGTGACGGGCGTCGTACTCGGCATCGTGATGGGAATCGTCGTCGTACAAGCACTCGCTGACGGCAGTGACGGCTTCGCGTTCCGTCTACCAGTCACCGGAACCATCTGGATTGTCGTCATCTCGTTCGTGCTCGGCGTGATCGCCGCAATCTACCCGGCGCGACGCGCCACGAAAGTCAACATCGTCGAGGCAATCAGCACGACCTGAGACCTCGGCGCGCGTTCGCTGCCACGCGGTCCCGCGGCACGGTTGCACACCGGCACCACTCGCACTGACTCAGCTACGACGCGTCGTCTAGGCGTTCTGCGAACACGCGGGCGGCCGGATGCTTGTCG
>RFOJ01000165.1 GCA_009926705.1 Acidimicrobiia bacterium | reverse complement strand
ACGCCGCACCCCATGCCACTTTCACTTCGTCACCACCGTTGATTTGATCGTCACGAAATCTCGAAAGTCACCTTGATTGCGCCCAGCATGATCACGTCGCCGTTGGCAAGGGTCTGCTCGCCTTCGACTCGAACACCGTTGAGTTTCGTGCCATTGGTGCTTCCGAGGTCACGCAGCGTCCAACCATTGGGTCGTCGGCGGAGCTGCGCGTGTTCGCGGCTCACGTTGGTGTCGCGAATGGCAATGGTGCATCCACTCTGGCGACCGATGGTTACTCGTTCGGTGTCGAGTACGTGTCGAGTGCCGTCTTCGAGCACGATTGCCGAGGTGATTGCACCAGCGACCGGCGTCGACATGCTGGCAGCAATCGGCTGCACGACGACCGCTTCTTCGCTCGTTGCTGGTGACCCGGAGTCTGCTGCCACACCCGTTGCCGCGCTGGTCGACGTGCCTGATGCAGGGGTTGCCACAGTCGCGGGCTGCTTAGCCGAGACCAGTGAGGGCATCACGGTGATGCTCCCTCGTTTCACGTCGTTGTCGTCGCGAATGACCACCACGACTGGCTCGACGAGCCGGTACGACTCGCGTTCGCTGTGCTGGGTGACGGCCTCGGCGAGCTCGCGCACGAGGTCGCGCTCCACGTCGGAGAATGCGGAACGGTCGTCAGGGTGCAGCACCACGGTGTAGGCGTGGGGAATCTGGCGGGTGTCGTCAGCAACCTGGGCGTCGACCACGCCGATGAGCCGGCGACCCATCTCGATTGGGCGAATTGTCGAGTCGTAGACGCGCAAAGCCACGTTTTCATTGTACGGCTGGGGTCGGTGAGCATTGTCGCGATGGTCACCTAGCGTCGCATCGGTGAACGAGTCGCGAGCAGAGATCCAGCGACGAACGTTGCGAGTGCTCGTGGGTGGTCAAGTCGTCGGTGCAGCTGCACTTGGTGCGAGCGTCACTGTCGGTGCCTTCGTCGTGCAAGACATTCTCGGTGACGAGACGTCGCTCGGCGGTATCGCGACTGCGACTGTCACGATGGGCACTGCGTTCATGTCGCAAGTGTTGGCACGACTCATGGTGCGAGGCGGTCGACGCACGGGCCTGCAAACCGGATACGTGCTCGCTGCACTCGGCTGTTTTGTTGCCGTCGTCGGCGTCGAGCGTTCATCGCTCGCCTGGTTTCTCGCCGGTTTGTTTTTGTTCGGCAACGGTCAGGCGGCGAACCTTTTGGCGCGGTATGCGGCGACCGACCTCGCCGAACCCAACCAGCGCTCGTTTGCCATGAGTCGCGTGGTGTTCGCATCCACGTTCGGTGCAGTGTTTGGCCCGCTGCTTGTCGCACCCGCTGAATGGGTCGGTAGGGAGTGGCTTGGGCTCGCCACCTACAGCGGGCCGTGGCTCGCGTCGTCGGTGTTCTTGTTGCTCGCCGCTACAAACACGTTTCTTCGACTACGCCCTGACCCGCTCGTCGCGAGTGGCAGTACGTTCGTTCCCCAGCAACGCATGAACCTGCGAGATGCCGTGCGCACCGCCGGTGCCACTGCGAACGGCAGGCTGGCCCTCGCCGCGATGGTCATCTCGCAAGCGACGATGGTGGCGGTGATGACGATGACCCCTGTGCACCTTCGGCTGCACGGGCACGAGACGGTGTCGCCGTATGTCGTGTCGTTACACATCGCCGGCATGTTCGCCTTCAGTCCGCTTGTTGGCAAGTACACCGATCGTCACGGGCAAGTGAACGCGATCTTTGTCGGAAGCGTGCTGCTCGTTGCAGCGAGTGTGATGTCGGCGCTCTCTGGGGAGGGTCACATCATGCTCTTTCCGTCGCTGTGGTTGCTCGGTGTGGGTTGGAACTTTGGGTTGATTGGCGGTTCGAGCCTGCTCGGCGAATCGATCGACGACTCGGTTCGTGTGCGCGTGCAAGGGGCAGCGGACCTGCTCATGAGTTTCTGCGGCGGGCTGGCAGGCTTTTCTTCGGGGTTCATTCGTCGCGCAATCGGTTTCCACCTCCTGTCGGTGGCGGCGCTCGTTCTGGCCGGCTGTCTACTCGTCTTTTCGATGTACGGAGCCGCTGGTTCGCGAACCTCGCCGTGGTTGTCAGCGTTTCGTCGTCGGTAGCGTGAGGGTGCTTCACTCGGGCGAGTGGCGAAATGGCAGACGCGCTGGCTTCAGGTGCCAGTGTTCGTTAAGGACGTGG
>RFOJ01000164.1 GCA_009926705.1 Acidimicrobiia bacterium | reverse complement strand
GCGGCACGCCAGGCCCAGCCGAGCAACGACCGATGTTCGGCCGAGCGACGAGTAGCGCCCAGCCGAGCAACTAGCGTCGTGGCGCGTGGGTCAGCCAGTAGCAGTCACCGTCAAGCAGTCCGCCGAGCCAGGTCGGGTTCGCTTCGAGCTCAACCGCTCGCTCACCGGCCAGGGTCACGAGTCGTACGAGTCGAAGCCGGAACGCGAAGAAACCTTCGGCGCGGTGCTTGCCTCGCGCCTGTTTGCGACGGGCAAGGTGCGCGCCGTACATGTGTTCTCGAGCGTGGTGACCGTCGACATGGTGCCGGGCACGAATGCGTCGGATCTGACGCAGATCATCACCGATCTGTATCAGTACTGGAAGCCGGGCATGGTTCCCGCGGTTCCGACGGCCTAACTTTCGCGCGTCACCTCTCGCAAACGGCCTAGATCACTCGAACGGTCAGCCGTCTCGGTAGAAACCTGTCACAGGGTTGCGCACCTTCCGCATCGTCAGTCGTAGCGTTGGTGCGTGCCAAAAGCGGTGGAAAAGGCTGTTTCCCTTCATGAAGCAGCACGCCGACTGAAGGTGCACTACATGACTGCCTACCGCTACGTGCGGTCAGGGCGGCTCCCGGCTCACCAGACCGACGGTGAGTGGCAGGTGCTGTTGGCTGACGTCGAAGCATTCTCAGCAGCTCGCAAGCAACGTGCCAAGACATCGAGCCCGGCCAAGCGCGGCAGCCGTGCCGCAGCTGACTGGCCCGGTCGCTTTGAAACCTGCCTCGTGGCTGGAGACGAGGTCGGCGCAGAGAATCTCCTCGACGACGCACTCGCGAGCGGACACGACCTCTTCTCGTTGTATCTCGAAGTTGTGTCGCCAGCACTCGTCTCTATCGGTGAACGCTGGCACCGTGGCGAACTGCAGATCCACGAAGAGCACCGCGCGAGCAACATCGTGGCGCGACTCTTTGCGCGAGTCAGCTCGCGCTTTGCACACCGCGGGCCTTCGCGCGGCACGGTGGTGATTGGTGGGCCGACTGGTGAACGTCACGCCCTCGCCATCACGATGGTGGCCGACTTGCTCCGCAGTCGCGGTTGGAACGTCTCCGATATCGGCACCGACGTGCCTGCTTCGGCATTCGCGCTGGCAGTGGACGGGGTCGATCAACTTCGTGCCGTTTGTATTGGCGTCACGCTGCGCGAGTCGCTCGGCACTGCGCGCGAAACGGTTGCGGCAGTGAGAGCGGTCGTTCCAGATGACGTCAAAGTGTTCGCAGGGGGAGCCGCAGTCGACACCGACGAGGTGGCTCGCTCGCTTGGCGCTGATGCGCGGGCCAGCGACCCGCGTGCCTTGCTCGCGCTGCTGGCGAGCCAGCCCGTTGAGTAGCGTCGGAACCCGTGGCTGCCCCGAAGCACACTCCAACCAACCCCGTCGACCGTCCTCGCGCTTACACCTCACCTGACTTCGTGCCCGCGCCTTGGCGCAACGAGCGCAAGGCGTCGATCACTGGTCGCCAGCCGCGCGCGGAACGTCTTGGTCATCCTGGACCCGACCAGGGATACGTCTTGTCGTTGGCCGAGCACGTGCGCCCGCGCATCAAAGTGACGCACGGAGAGAGCGTCGATGACGCAATCCAGGGTTGCATCGGCATCGCACTGCGCCGCGCGTCGGTATTCGGTCGTGCCCCCGTTATTCACGACCTCGACATCGCCCTCACGATGTGGGGCTTCTTTCTCGACACCCCGCCAGCAGATTTAGTCGCGGCGCGCAAGCAGTTGTTTGGAGGTTTGTCGAACGTCGTGCATCACTACGTCGAGGCGCGACAGCTCGTCGACATGGTGCCCGACTCCACGATGCGTATGACGCCAGAGATGGTTCGCAAGTCGATGCCTAACTCCTGGCGCGCTTTGACCGGCGCCTGAGCAACCGCTCACTGATCGGCGCCTGAGCGCTGGTCTCTCGCCCTAGTCGATTGCGAACTTCTGCAAGTCTTCGAGCCGAACGAACTCCAGCGTCATCGCATGCGTAGCGCGAAGCCTCACCCGCGGCGCTTTGCCCGCTTCGAACGCTTCCTGCCAGCGTCCGGCACACAGGCACCACTGGTCGCCAGCTTTGAGTCCAGCGAACCCGTACTGCGGCATCGGTGTCGAGAGGTCGTTGCCGACGCTCTTTGAAAAGGCAAGGAAGTCGTCGGTCATGATGGCGCACACCG
>RFOJ01000163.1 GCA_009926705.1 Acidimicrobiia bacterium | reverse complement strand
ACCGGCGAGCGTGTCGTCGTCAAGGTGCAGCGCCCGCGCGTGAGCACCCTCGTGCGCAAAGACCTGAAGGTGATGTCATGGCTTGCGCCGTTTCTCGTCGGGCGCATCAAGATTGCCGCGCTCGCCAACCCGCCCGCCCTCGTCGAACTCTTCGCCGAGACCATCGTCGAAGAACTCGACTTCCGCCTCGAGGCGGCCAACATGCTCGACATCGCGAGCATCCTCGCTGACTTGAAGCAGGACGGTTACGTAGTGCCAAGGCCACACCCGCGTCTCGTGACGCGACGCGTGATCGTGATGGAACGCCTCGAGGGCTTCAAGTTCGACGATGTGGCCGGCATGAAAGGTGCGGGTATCGACACCGAGGCAGTCATTCGCACGGGCATGGTGGCGTTCATGGAAGGCGCGCTGCTCTATGGCGTCTTCCACGGCGACTTGCACGGCGGCAACTTGTTCGTGATGCGCGATGGCCGCACGGCCTTGCTTGACTTCGGCATCGTCGGGCGGCTCACCGGCGCACGTCGACTCGCGTTCTTGCGCCTCATGCTGGCTGCCACCACCAACGACGTGAAGGGCCAGATCACTGCACTGCGCGATCTCGGCGCACTGCCGATGGACACCGACCTCGACGCCGTCATCAAAGACCTGCGACTCGACCAACCGACGATTGACCCCACCACCCTCTCGGGCGAAGAACTGGTGAAAGAAGTGCAGCGCGTCGTGAAGGCGATGCTCGCCTACGGTGCCCGCATGCCGAAAGAACTGATGCTCTACGTGAAGAACATGGTGTTCTTGGACGGCGCCATCGCACGACTCGCACCCGACCTCGACCTGCTGGGCGAGATTGCACAAATATCGATGCTCTTTGCACAGCGCCACGGCGAGCGCCTCGGCCGCGAACTCGGCATCGACCACACGCAAGTGGAGATCAACTTGGACAGCGTGAAGGCTGGGCTCGGCGTCACAGCCGACACGAATCGCATGACGTATCGCGACCTGCAAAAACGCCGCGAACTCATCCAAAAGCGCATGCGCGAGCACGTCGGCCGCTGAGCCGCGCCTTTTGGCGGTGCGCTCGAATTTGTCAGTATTGACGAATGCGCTTGGTGGTCGCCCGTTGCTCGGTGAACTACGCGGGTCGACTCGAGTCGACGCTGCCTGAAGCCAATCGTCTCATCATGGTGAAGGCTGACGGCTGTGTTGCAATCCATGCTGACGGCGGCGCGTACAAACCGCTCAACTGGATGAACGCGCCGAATGAGATCCGCGAGTTTCCCGACCGCTGGGAGATCACCAACCCCAAGGGCGAGCGGCTCACCATCGTGTTGCACGAGGTGCTGAGCGATTCGCGACACGAACTCGGTGACGACCCTGGCCTCTCCAAAGATGGAGTCGAGGCGCACTTGCAGGAATTGCTCGCTGCCGACCCAACGGTCATCGAAGGCGGTCTCGTGCTCATCTCACGCGAATACCCAACGGCGATCGGCCCGGTCGACCTCCTGTGTCGTGCCGCCGACGGCACCACCGTCGCCGTCGAAGTGAAACGCCGCGGAGAGATTGACGGCGTCGAACAACTCTCCCGCTACCTCGAGTACCTGCGCGCCGACTCGTCGCTCGGGCTCTTGCGCGGAGTGTTCGTCGCCCAGTCGATCAAGCCGCAGGCGCGCACACTGGCGGAGACGCGCGGGTTGGCGTGGAAAGAAGTCGACTACGACGAATTGCGCGGCAAGCGCATCGACGAACTGAGGCTGTTCTGAGCATCATCCGTGATTTCCGGGCGTCCGACTTCGATGAAGTGCTGCGGATGAACAACGAGAACGACCCGGCGGTGTCGTGGCTCGAGCGTCACGAGCTTGAAGCCGACCTCGACGTCGCCAAGCACGCCCTCGTCGTCGGCGCCGACCGAGTCGAAGGCTTCTGCACGACGTTCTCAAGCGGGCTACAGCGCGACCTCGGCGTGAATTATGCATGGTTCACGGAGCGCTACCCCGACTTCGTCTACCTCGACCGAGTGGTCATCGACGAGCCGTTCCGATCGGGTGGGCGCGGCGCGGCTCTCTACGCCGAAGTGGAGCGACGTATCCGCGAAGAGGGAGCGACTTCGCTCTTCACGTGCGAAGTCAATCTTCGTCCGCGCAACGATGGGTCGCTGCGCTTCCACGCGCGACTCGGCTTCGAGCAGGTCGGCGAACAAGAGTCAAAGCCGGGACTCGTCGTCGC
>RFOJ01000162.1 GCA_009926705.1 Acidimicrobiia bacterium | reverse complement strand
TGCTTGAGCGCTTCGGCGACATTAACTTTCGCCAGCTCGTCACGGGTCTTGCCGCGGAACGGCCCGCCGCTCGCGGTGAGAATCAAGGTCGCCAGTTCGCGCTGCGCAGACTCGCTCGCACGCAAGCATTGGTGCACCGCGCAATGCTCGCTATCAACGGGCACGATGGCTGCACCGGGCGTGGCACGAAGCGGCTGCACCACGGGGCCGGCGGCGATGAGGCTCTCTTTGTTGGCGAGTGCGAGGCGCTTGCCGCGACGCAAGGTTTCGAGCGTGACAGGGAGACCGGCAAAGCCCACCACGGCGTTGACGACGACGTCGGCATCAGCGACGATGTCGGCGACATGTGCGACGAACTGCACGTGCGTGAACTCACCGGCCAGTTTCTTGCGCACGTTTTCATCAACCACCGCCACGACACGCGGCCGGTGCTTGGTTATCTGTTCGCGGAGAATCTTCTCGTTCGACGACGCAGCGAGACCGACCACTTCGTATCGGCCATGTGATGCCTCGACGACATCAAGCGTCTGCGTTCCGATAGAGCCGGTGCTGCCCGCGAGGGCAACCTTCACGGTCACGTGCGCCGCGGATCAACTCGCCCAGGGAGCGAGCGCCACCGAGAGGAAGTAGACGGCAGGCAGCGAGAACAACACGCCGTCGAAACGGTCGAGCACTCCGCCGTGGCCCTTCAGAAGGGTGCCGAAGTCTTTGACGCCGAGCGAGCGCTTGAGCAGCGACTCGAACAAGTCCCGAAGTCTTTGACGCCGAGCGAGCGCTTGAGCAGCGACTCGAACAAGTCTCCGAGCGGCGCGAGAATCGCAATGACCGCGCCGAGCATGAGCCATTCCATGAGTGAGTCCCACGTTTCGCTCTGCAGGCCGATGACCACCACCACGGTGAACGTGGCGATGGTGCCGCCGATCAGACCTTCGATCGTCTTGTTCGGGCTGATGGATGCGCGCAACGGTGTGCGGCCGATGGCTGAGCCCACGAAGTACGCCCCGATGTCGTTGGCTGCGATGCCGAGCACAGCAATGAACAGCGTGTCGGTGCCGATGTTCGGCCACGACGCCGAGAGAGTCGACATGCGAAGAATCATTGCCGCAAAGCTGCCCATCACGCCGACGTACACGACGCCGAGCATCAGCGCACCGAGGCTGGTGAAAGCGGCTGATTGGTCATCGCTCGAACCGATGAGCGTGACAGCGCCGGCGATGAACGCGAACACGACGATCATCGCGATGGCGAGGTGCGACATGTAATACGCACCAAGCGGCAACGCGATGCACGCGACGACACCAATGACCATCGGGGCGCCGACACCACGCGATGCAATCTGCGTAAAGAACTCGAGCGCAGCAAGACCGAGCACCACGACGACGAGCGCCATCACAGCGGCTGGGCTCACGAACGACGTCGCTACGAACAACACTGCAAGCACGACACCGACGACGACAGCCGAACCGAGATTGCGGTCGGTGCCGACGGTACGCGGCTGGGTGCCGGTGTCGCCTCGGTCGGGGCGCTCACGACGAACCTGCGACGGACGGGCAGCTGCAGGCCGGCGCGGCGAACGATCGCCGACGCTCGGGCGACGAGCCTCACCGGTGGCAGGGCGGCGCACTTCGCCAGTGGCGGGGCGACGCGTCTCACCAGTTGCCTCGCGCATCGTGGGGTGCGTGTCGCTCGGGCGTCGCATGCGCGGGTCGGTCGGGTCGCCGCCGATGCGGATGCGACCTTCGGGTGCCGGGCGGCTGACGGGCGGCGGCGCAGAAGGACGGCCGGCGTCTCGAGGAACATCTCGGCCGACCGGGCGGCTCGCATCGCGGGTGGTCGGGCGGCTTGCATCGCGACTCACTGGTCGGCTCGGGTCGCGGTTCACTGGGCGGCTCGGGTCGCGGGGCTGCACGCCGAATCGCGGGGCCTCCCCTGTCGGCGCCTCGCTCCAGTGCGGCAGCTGTGCGGTGTCGGTCGAGTCGACGCGAATCGCCGGTGACGAGTCGTCGGAGTCGGCGAACTTCACGACGCCGAACTCTTCGCCAAAGTCGAGTGTGTTGTCGCGGGTCGTATCGCGGGTTGAGTCGCGGGTCGTATCGCGAGTGGTGTCGGGCGTCGCCGGAATCTTGCCCGTCGTTTCGTCAGAGCCTGTGTCGTCTCGGCGATCGTCGGACATGGTCAGACCTCCATTACTTCTTGTTCTTTTTTCGCAGTTGCTTTGTCGATTGCATCGACGTGTTCCTGCGTCATCTTCTCGAGATC
>RFOJ01000161.1 GCA_009926705.1 Acidimicrobiia bacterium | reverse complement strand
CGTTCTCGCATCTCGACCCGCTCGGTCGCGCGCGCATGGTTGATGTCACCCCGAAGGAACCCACGCATCGCCGTGCAGTGGCACGGTGCAAGGTGTTCATGCAGGCCTCGACAACTGCTGCGATCGCCAACCGAGAAGTCAAGAAAGGTGATGTGCTCGCTGTCGCGCGAGTCGCTGGTATCCAGGCGGCAAAACGAACGAGCGACATGATTCCGCTGTGCCATCCGCTGCTCATTGGCTCGGTCACCATCAACTTCGAGATCGGCGAAACCTTCGTCGCAGTGGAGTGCCACGTCGACACCATCGACCGCACCGGGGTGGAGATGGAAGCCCTGCACGCGTGCTCGGTGGCCGCTCTTACGATCTACGACATGTGCAAAAGTGCCGACCGAGAGATGGTGATCGGTGACCTCACCCTGTGGGAGAAATCGGGCGGTCGCCAAGGCACGTACCGCCGGGCAGCCCTGTAGCCACCCCCAACCGCCCCAACACCCAGGGGGTCTCTGTCATCAAATCGTCATAGAATGGGGATACTCGTATGAGCAACCTCATTTTGCTGCTCGTCGCCGCTGCCTGGGCCGCCGTTTTGGTGCCCCCGCTCGTTCGTTCACGCCTTCGGAATTCGCCCACCAGCTCGGTGAGCAACTTCCGCCGCCAGTTGTCGTCGCTGCAACGGGACACCCGTCCGATCCCGCGAGGCGGCCGCAGCCATCTGGCCCCCCTTCGTGACGCCGCCCGTCCGTTTGCCCCGGCTGCCCGAGTCATGGGTCGACCCTTGCGCCAAGTTGGCCAAGCCACGTCGTCGGTGGTGCGCCCGCGCGGCACCCGTCAACACGCCCGGTTCGAAGGGGAATATTTCGAGCGCGAACTGATCCGTCGCCGACGAGCCAATTGGCTGTTCGGCTTGGCCGGCTCTGCCGCCGTGTCGTTGTTGCTCGCCATTGCGATGCGCGAGATGTTTTTCGTGTGGACGTTCACCATCGCATCGCTCGGTCTTGGCGCCTATTGCTACATGCTCGTGCAGTGGCGCGTGCAGCGCGATCACGAGCGGTATCGCCGCCAGTTTCGTCGCGTACCGGCGTTTCGCGCAGGTTCCGCCAGCCTCTGACCGGCGTTTCGCGCAGTCCCGCCAGTCTCTGACCGGAAGTTCCGCAGCCGCTCGGCGGTAGCGTGTTCGCCCGCGGGGCTGTAGCTCAGTTGGTAGAGCGGTACGTTCGCAATGTACAGGCCAGGGGTTCAATTCCCCTCAGCTCCACAAGTTCGCCGAGGGATTGACCCGTTGCCGAAGGTGGCGTGCCCGCGTGCGCCGCAGCCGCTGCCGCATCGTGCGGAGTGGCGAACGCCACGCTTCGTCGGCGAGACTCATGGGCGCCGCTTCGAGCGGCGAGGGGGACATCATGACGACGCCAGCAGCAGGGCTCGGGTGGTTTGAGGCCATCGGGGCTGCCACCGGACCGGGCCAGATCTTCGAGTTGGTCGATACCGACATCCGCGGAGTGAAGACTCAGGTGTTCAAGAACGCTCCGGCGAACTTGGCCCAAGTGTTTGCCATGGCCCGCAACCACGGCGACAAGCCTTTCCTCGTCTACGAAGATGAGACGCTCACGTTCGCGCAGGCGATGGACCGCGTCGATGCACTCGCGCACACGCTCGTTGCTCGCTATGGCGTGCAGAAAGGCGACCGCGTGGCCGTGGCGATGCGCAACTACCCCGAGTGGTGCATGTCGTTCGCCGCGATCCTCTCCGTCGGCGGTATCTCGGTGTCGATGAACTCGTGGTGGAAAGAAGAAGAGATGGACTACGCGCTGCGCGACTGTGGCGCAAAGGTGCTCATCTGCGACGACGAGCGCTATGCAACCGGCAAGGCCACCTGCGCCGCTCTCGGTGTGAAGGTGTTGCTCGTTCGTTCGAAGCAGTCGAGCGGCAGTGCATTCGACAAGTGGGAAGACGTCGTGCAGCTCGGCAACAAGCCGGCACCCGTCGAGATTTCGCCTGATGACGACGCGACAATTCTCTACACGTCAGGCACGACCGGTTTCCCGAAGGGTGCGGTCTCGACGCATCGAGCGGTGATCAGTGCTTTGATGGCATTTTCGTTGCGCCAGACCGTCGATGGCATGCGAGCAACGGTGAAGCCCGAGCCCGATCCGTTCCCGCCTTCGTTCATTCTCATCGTGCCGCTCTTCCACGTCACTGGGTGCGTGCCGGTGATGATGAGTTGCTTCGTCGCCGGCTTGAAGCTGGTGATCATGTACAAGTGGGATCCCGAGAA
>RFOJ01000017.1 GCA_009926705.1 Acidimicrobiia bacterium | reverse complement strand
CGCAAGCAGATCGCCCGCATCAGCTTGGTGATCCGTCGTCGCGAAATCGAGGCGGCCGAGGCTGCCAGCACCAAGAAAGCGAGCCGCAAATGACCGAAGTTAGCGCCCGTAGCAGCCGCAAGGCCCGCGAGGGTCTCGTGGTGTCAAGCAAGATGAACAAGACGGTCGTCGTCGCGCTTGTCGAGCGTGTGCGTCACCCGAAGTACGACAAGTTCGTCATCCGCACGAAGAAGTTCTACGCCCACGATGAAGCAAATGACGCCAAAGTCGGCGACAAGGTGCGCATCGTGGAGACCCGCCCGCTCAGCAAGACCAAGCGCTGGCGCGTCGTCGAAGTGTTGGAGCGTGCGAAATGATCCAGCAAGAAAGCCGTCTCAAGGTCGCCGACAACAGCGGCGCTCGCGAAGTGCTCGTCATCAAGGTGCTGGGCGGCACGCGCCGTCGTTATGCCTCGATTGGCGATGTGTTCATCGGCACCGTGAAGGACGCCATCCCCGGCGCCGGCGTGAAGCAGGGCGAAGTAGTGCGTTGCGTCGTCGTGCGCGTCGCGAAGGAAAAGCGCCGTCCAGACGGTAGCTACATCCGCTTCGACGAGAACGCCGCAGTGCTCATCAAAGAAGACCTCACGCCGCGCGGAACCCGAATCTTCGGACCGGTTGGCCGCGAGTTGCGCGACAAGAAGTTCATGCGAATCGTCTCGCTCGCACCGGAGGTGTTGTGACATGAAGCTGCGCAAAGGCGACAACGTGCGCGTCATCAGCGGCAAAGACCGCGGCAAGGAAGGCGAAGTGAAGCGCGTCCTGCCGGAGTCGAACAAGGTCGTGGTCGAGGGCGTCAACATCGCCAGCCGCCACACCGCGCGCCGTAACGAAAAGCAGGCGAGCGAGATCAAGAAGATTGAGATGCCGATCTCTGCCTCCAACGTGATGCTGATCCACAAGGGCAAGCCCACGCGCGTCGGCTTCAAGGTCGACGCCAAGGGCAACAAGGTGCGCATCGCGCGCAGCACGGGAGACGAAATCTGATGGCTACCACCACCTACGTTCCGCGCCTCAAGTCGCACTATCGCGACGTCGTGCGCACCGACCTTCAGAAGCAGCTCGGCGTCTCCAACCCGATGCAGGTGCCGACGATTGAGAAGATCGTCATCAACATGGGCGTCGGCAAGGCGACCCAACAGGCATCCTTGCTCGACGGGGCAGTGGCCGACCTGACGGCGATCACCGGCCAGAAGCCGATCGTCACCAAGTCGCGCATTGCAATCGCGTCGTTCAAGGTCCGCGAAAACCAGGCAATCGGCGCCAAGGTCACCTTGCGCGGCGACCGTATGTGGGAGTTCTTCGACCGACTGTTGTCGGTGGCGATCCCACGAATCCGCGACTTCCGCGGTCTGCCCGGTCGCTCGTGGGACGGTCACGGCAATTACACCTTCGGCCTCACTGAGCAGATGGTGTTCATGGAGATCAACTACGACAAGGTCGACGTGCCGCGCGGCATGGACATCACCATCGTCACCTCGGCGAAGGATGACCTGACCGGCAAGGCGCTACTCGATGCCTTCGGTTTCCCGTTCCGCAAGGGCGAGATGCCGGCGTCCACCAAGCGCACGAAGAAATCGACCAAGAAGAAGTCAGCAGTTCAGGCCAATTCGTAACCAAAGGAAGCAACCAACACAATGGCGAAGAAGTCACTCCGAAACAAAGCAGCGGCGACACCGAAGTTCAAGGTGCGCTCCTACACGCGCTGTCAGCGCTGTGGTCGCGCCCGTGCGGTGTACCGCAAGTTCGGCCTCTGCCGCATCTGCCTGCGCGAACTGGCACATGCCGGCGAGATTCCTGGGCTGCGAAAGTCGAGCTGGTAAGCGACATGATCACTGATCCGATTTCCGACATGCTCACCCGCATCCGCAACGCGAACGTCGCCATGCGCGACGAGGTGGCAATGCCCTCCTCGAAGCAGAAGGTCGCGCTCGCCGAGATTTTGAAGAAGGAGGGCTACATCGCCGGCTTCAACATCGCCGACGGTGACGCCAAGGGCAGCAAGGTGCTGAAAATCCAGATGAAGTACTCCGACGACCGCCGCCGCACGATTTCTGGCATTAAGCGTGTCTCCACTCCGGGACTTCGTATCTACCGTCGCGCGACCGACGTGCCCCGCGTGCTCGGTGGCCTCGGCGTCGCAGTGTTGTCAACCAGCCACGGGCTCATGACCGACCGCGAGGCGCGCAAGCGCAACGTTGGTGGCGAAGTCATGTGTTACGTGTGGTGAGCCGGAGGAACCCATGTCACGCGTAGGCAAAGCAGCAGTCACGATTCCGCAGGGAGTCGAAGTCACCATCGCCGGGTCGAACATCACGGTGAAGGGCTCGAAGGGCTCGCTCGTTCGCGAGATTCCGAACGGTGTCTCGGTGAAGAAAGTGGAGTCCACCGTGGTGGTCGAGCGTGCGGGCGACGATCGTTCGTTGCGTTCGCGTCACGGCATGGTGCGCGCCATGGTGCGCAACATGATGGACGGAGTCACCCAGGGCTACGTGAAGGAGCTCGACATCATCGGCGTCGGCTATCGAGCCGCCGCCAAAGGTGCCGACAAGCTCGAGCTCTCGCTTGGTTTCTCCCACTCCGTGCCTTATGCCGCACCGAAGGGCATCACCTTCGAAGTGCCGCAACCGACCCGCATCGTGGTGAAGGGTGCGGACAAGGAACTGGTCGGCCAAGTTGCCGCCGAGATTCGATCGTTCCGTTCTCCCGAGCCGTACAAGGGCAAGGGCGTTCGTTACGTCAACGAGCGCGTGTTGCGCAAAGCCGGCAAGACGGGCAAGAAGTAGGAGGCACGACGATGACCACGATCGCCAAGAAGCGTCGCGAAGGACGGCTCCGCCGCCATCGCCGCGTGCGCAAGAAGGTGCATGGCACCGCGGCCCGACCGCGCCTCGCCGTGTACCGCAGCAACCGTCACCTAAGTGCTCAGCTGATCGACGACGACTCCGGTCGCACCATCGTTTCTGCTTCGTCGCTCGAGGCGGATTTCCGTAAGCAACAGGCAGGCGGCAACGTCGCTGCGGCAACCGCCGTCGGCACGCTCGTCGCACAGCGCGCCAAGGCGGCTGGCATCACTTCGGTGGTGTTTGACCGCGGTGGCTTCCTCTATCACGGCCGCATCGCGGCAATCGCCGACGCGGCCCGTGCCGCAGGATTGGAGTTCTAATGACTGACGTCCAGCAACCAGAGACATCCGAAGGTCGCGGTCGTCGCGACCGCAAGCCGCGCGAGCGTCGCGAGCCACGTCCCGAGGCAAAGCCTGGCGAATTCGGTGAGTCGCGCGTCGTGCACGTCAACCGTGTCGCCAAAGTAGTGAAGGGTGGTCGTCGCTTCCAGTTCGCCGCCATCGTCGTGATCGGCGACAAAGCCGGTCGCGTCGGTCTTGGCTACGGCAAAGCGCGCGAAGTTCCGCTCGCCATCCAGAAGGGCACCGAAGATGCCAAGCGCAACGTGTTCCGCGTGGCACTCGCCGGACCGACCATCACACATTCGATCGAAGGCGTGAACGGTGCGGCCCGCGTGCTCTTGAAGCCCGCTGCCCCTGGTACTGGTGTCATCGCCGGTGGCGCCGCGCGCATCATCCTCGAAGAAGCAGGCATCAAGGACGTGCTCGCCAAGTCGCTCGGTTCGCCGAACTCGATCAACGTCGCACGCGCGACGATCAACGGTCTCCGTTCGCTCTTGCGACCGGACGAAGTCGCCAAGCGTCGCGGCCTCTCGGAGGACGAATTTGTTCCGCGTGGCTTGCTGCGCGCGTTTAATGAGTCCAAGAAGTCGGCAGGGAAGTAGGAGCCACCATGGCTGAAAAGACCATCACCGTGCGCCAGAAGCGCTCGCAGATCGGCAGCATGCCCAAGACGCGCGCCACGTTGCGCGCGCTCGGCCTGCGCAAGATCGGTGACACCAACGTGCTGCCTGATCGCCCGGAGATTCGCGGCATGATCGCACGAGTCCCGCACCTCATCGAGATTGTCGTCAGCGACAAGAAAGGCAGCTGAACATGCGCGTCGACCAGATCGGCCCGAAGCACGGAGCCAAGAAGTCCCGCAAGCGCGTCGGCCGCGGCATCGGCGGCAAGGGCGGCAAGACCGCCGGTCGCGGCACGAAGGGTCAGTACGCACGTAACACGGTGGCGCGCGGCTTTGAAGGCGGTCAGATGCCGCTCAAGCAGCGCGTCCCAAAGTTGAAGGGATTCACGAACCCCTTCCGTGTTGAGTACCAAGCCATCAACATTGACACGCTCGACTCGCTCGGCACCACCGAGATCACGGCACAGCTGCTGGTGGAAAAGGGTCTCATCCGTAAGGGCAACCTGGTGAAGGTGCTCGGTCGCGGCAAGGTGAAGAACGCCCTCTCGCTGTCGGTGCACGCAGTATCGAAGACCGCGGAAGCCGCCATCACGGCTGCTGGCGGCAAGATCACCATCCTGCCTAAGCCGTTCCGTGGCGTGCGCCCGCCGGCTCGCGGCAGCCAATTCACGAACCGCTAGTTTTCGCTCAAAGAGAACCGGAGAACGACGATGTTCGCACGAGTGAAGAGCCTGTTTACAGTTTCCGATTTGCGGAACAAGCTGTTGTTCACGTTGTTCGTGTTCGCGATCTACCGTCTCGGGTCTTCGTTGCGGGCGCCGGGCGTCGACGCACAGGCTGTCAGCCAATTGCGCGAGGCCTCAAGTTCGCAAGGCGCCCTCGGATTCCTCAATCTCTTCTCGGGCGGCGCTTTCGGCAGCTTCTCGATCTTCGCTCTGGGCATCATGCCGTACATCACCGCGAGCATCATCATGCAGGTGTTGACGGTGGTGATCCCCAAGTTGGAGCAGTGGCAGCAGGAAGGGGCGGTCGGTCAACGCAAGATCACTCAGTGGACCCGTTATGTGGCCGTGGTGATTGCGACGTTGCAAGCGGCCGGCCTCACCTTCATCTTTGGTCAGGGCAACGGATCCGCGTTCTTCGGTGCTGCGCGCACCGTGCCCGACGTCGTGCTGCTCGACCCGTTCATGCCGCGTGCGCTCATCGTGATTCCGTCGCTCGTCGCCGGAACCACGCTCCTCATGTGGCTGGGCGAGCTCATCAGCCAGCGCGGTCTTGGCAATGGCATGTCGATGATGATCTTCGCATCGGTGGTGAGCCACCTGCCGTACAGCTACTACTCGCTGCTGCAAAATAAACAGACGTTCATCTTCGTGGTGCTCGTCGGCGTGTCACTCCTGATTCTGGCTGCAGTCGTGCGCGTCGAGCTCGGTCAGCGCCGCATTCCGGTGCAGTTCGCCAAGCGAGTCGTCGGTCGCCGTCAGTTCGGTGGGCAGAGCACCTACATCCCGCTCAAGGTCAACCAGTCGGGCGTGATACCGATTATCTTCTCGTCGTCAGTGCTGCTCCTGCCCGTCTTGCTCTCGAACATGCTGGGCAGCGCAGAGGGATGGCGTGGTTCGATCGCCCGTTTCGTTGACCGCTATCTCATCAACAGCCAGAACATGCTCTACATCACCATCTTCTTCGTGATGATCATCGCATTTGCTTACTTCTACAACTCGATCGCCTTCGACCCGATTCGCCAAGCTGACCAGTTGCGCAAGCAGGGCGGATTCATCCCAGGTATCCGACCAGGACCACAGACAGAGTCGTTCCTCGCCAAAGCCGTCAACCGCATCACACTTCCGGGCGCGCTCTTCGTCGCGTTTATCGCCATCACGCCGTACATCATCTTGTGGGTGGGTGACGTGCAGTCGTTCCCGTTCGCTGGCACCACTGTGCTCATCGCGGTGGGTGTCGCACTCGAGCTGATGCGCCAAGTTGACAGTCAGTTGATGCAGCGCGACTACCAGGGCTTCCTGAAGTGACCATCCGGCTGGTCCTGCTCGGCCGGCAAGGTTCAGGCAAGGGAACCCAAGGCGCACGGCTCGCGACCCACTACCAGATCGCGCACATCTCGACGGGGGAGATGTTGCGCAACGCCATCAAACACGGAACGCCGGTCGGTAAAGCCGTGAAAGAAACGATCGACGCTGGCGGTCTCGTCGCCGACGATCTCATCGGCAGTCTGGTGCAAGGTCGCCTCGGAGAAACCGATGCGCGCACGCGCGGATATCTGCTCGACGGCTTTCCGCGCACGCTGCCGCAGGCCCACTTACTCGACGACATCGCGCGGGCTCGCCCGGTGAACGTGGTGGTCGACCTCGAGGTACCGCGCGAGATGGTGATGGCTCGCTTGAGCGCCCGCCGAGCCGCCGAGCATCGAGTTGACGATTCTCCCGAGGCTGTGGAGCGTCGATTGGCCCTTTATGAGGAGCAGACCGCTCCGCTCATCAGCCACTACCGCAAACTCGGGGTGCTCGCCGTCGTCGATGGCGTCGGCAGCCCGGACGAGGTGTTTTCCCGCCTGGTATCGGCAATTCAGGCAACGACTGGGGTGTCCGGGCCAGGTGGCGACGGGCAGACAGCCCGATAGCGTTACGGGTCGCCCTGCGGGGGCTTGAAGGAGTCAGTTCTGGCAAAAAATAAGGAAGATGCCATCGTGCTGGAAGGCACGATCACTGAATCGTTGCCCAATGCAATGTTTCGAGTGGAACTCTCCAACGGGCGATCCGTCTTGGCTCACATATCCGGGAAGATGCGGGTGAACTACATCCGAATCAACCCGGGCGACAGGGTGCAGGTAGAGCTGTCCCCGTACGACCTCACCCGAGGACGTATCACATTCCGTTTCAAGTAAGAGAAGAGATCAACGTGAAAGTCCGACCAAGCGTGAAGAAGATGTGCGAGAAGTGCAAAGTCATCCGCCGTCACGGTCGCGTCATGGTGATCTGCGAGAACCCGCGCCACAAGCAGCGCCAGGGATAAGGACGAACGAACATGGCACGAATTTCCGGCGTTGACATTCCTCGCGAGAAGCGAGTGGAGATTGCTCTCACCTACATCCACGGCATCGGTCGCCCCACGTCGGCGAAGATGTGCGCCGATCTCGGCATCAACCCGAGCGTGCGCGTGCGCGACCTCACCGACTCTGACGTCAACAAGATTCGCGTCTACATCGAGAACAACCTGAGCGTCGAGGGCGACCGTCGCCGCGACGTGCAGACCGACATCAAGCGCAAGATCGAGATCGGTTCGTACCAGGGTTCGCGCCACCGCAAGGGCCTGCCCGTCCGAGGCCAGCGCACCCACACCAACGCCCGCACCCGCAAGGGCCCGAAGAAGACCGTCGCCAACAAGAAAGTCGCCGTGAGGAAATAAATGTCAGACGCAGCAGCAACACCAGCACCACGCAAGTCGCGCAAGCGCGAGCGTCGCAACGTCAACACCGGCGTCGTGCACATCAAGAGCACGTTCAACAACACGATCGTGTCCATCACCGACCCCTCAGGCAATGTCATCGCATGGGCCTCGTCGGGCGGTGTCGGATTCTCGGGCTCGCGCAAGTCGACTCCGTTCGCCGCGCAGCTTGCGGCTGAAAAGGCTGGACGCGCCGCGATGGAAATGGGTCTGCGTCGCGCCGAAGTGCTCGTGAAGGGCCCCGGTTCGGGTCGCGACACGGCGCTTCGTTCGATTCAGAACCTCGGCATTGAAGTCACGAGCGTCAAAGACGTGAGCCCCGTGCCGCACAACGGCTGCCGTCAACCAAAGAGGAAGCGTCCGTAATCATGGCTCGTTACACAGGTCCGAAAGTCCGCATTTCCCGCCGTCTTGGCATCAACGTCTTCGAGAACTCGAAGGGCACCAAGGCCCTCGAGCGTCGCCCGTTCCCGCCAGGAGCCCACGGTCGCACCCGCCGCCGCTCGAGCGAGGGCGAGTATCTCAACCAGCTCCAGGAAAAGCAGAAGGCGAAGTACATCTACGGTGTGCTCGAGCGCCAATTCCGCAAGATCTACGACGAAGCGGTCCGCCGTTCAGGCCCGACCGGCGAGAACATCCTTCGTCTCCTTGAATTGCGTCTCGACAACGTGGTGTACCGCGCGGGTTGGGCAGCCACCCGTCCGCAGGCCCGCCAGTTCGTCAGCCACGGCCTCATCAAGGTCGACGGCAAGCGCGTGAACATTCCGTCGTACACGCTCGGCAAAGGCGAAATCGTGAGCCTTTCCGACAAAGCTCGCAACATGATCGTCATCCAGCACAACATCGACACGCTCGGCCGTGCGCCGGTGGCGTGGCTCGATGCGCAGGACGGCGGCAAGGCAGTCGCCGTGCGCGACCTGCCGACTCGCGAACAGATTGACGTCCCCGTCAAAGAACAGCTCATCGTCGAGCTCTACTCGAAGTAACCCGAACCAACAGCCAGGAGACATCACCATGCTCGTCATTCAGCGCCCAAGCGTCGCAGCCGTCAGCGAAGCCACCGGCAACCGTCAGAAGTTCTCCGTGTCGCCGCTGGAGCCGGGCCTCGGCCACACCATCGGCAACTCGTTGCGCCGTATGTTGCTGTCGTCGATCCCGGGTGCGGCAATCACCTCGGTCAAGTTCGACGAGGCGTTGCACGAGTTCACCACCATCGACGGAGTCGTCGAAGACGTCACCGAGATCATCCTCAACCTGAAGGACATCGTCGTGAAGAGCGAAGTCGACGACGTCGTCTCGGTTCGCGTCGATGCAAAGGGTCCGAAGGAACTCAAGGCGAGCGACCTGTCGCTGCCGGCAGGCGTCGACTTCGTGAACGGTGACCAGCACATCGCCACCTTGTCGGCCAAGGGCAGCTTGTCGTTCGAGCTCACCATCGAGCGCGGCAAGGGCTACCTCGGCAGTGACCGCGACTCCGGTCGCAAGACCATCGGAGTCATCCCGGTCGACGCACTCTTCTCGCCCGTTCGCCGTGTGAGTTTTGAAGTCGAGCCGACCCGCGTCGCCCAGTCGACCAACTACGACAACCTCATCCTCGACATCGAGACCGACGGTTCCATCAGCCCGTCTGAGGCGCTCGCCTCGGCCGGCGCAACGATGCGCAACCTGCTCGAGCTTGTCGCGTCGCTGTCTGATCAGCCGGTCGCGCTCGAACTGGGCGAGTCGGTCGCGAGCGGCTCGGGTTCGCCAGAGCTCGACATGCCGATTGAAGACCTCATGCTCTCGCAGCGCCCGTTCAACTGCTTGAAGCGTGCGCAGATCAACACCATTGGTGAGCTCGTTGCTCGCACCGAGGAAGAACTGACGAACCTGCCCAACTTCGGTGCGCAAAGCATCGCCGAAGTGAAGGGCAAGCTCGACGAACGAGGACTCGCGCTTCGCGTCTGACGCGTTGACGCTCACGAAGGAGACGAAACACCATGCCCGAACCACGTCGTAGCAAGAGCTTTGGTGGCTCTTCTGGTCACGAACGATTGATGATGGCCAACCTGGCTGCATCGCTGTTCGCCGCTGAGGGCATCGAGACGACCGAGGCGAAAGCCAAGGCGCTTCGTCCGATCGCCGAGCGGCTCATCACCAAGGCCAAGAAGGCTCAGAACAGCGACGCGGCGAGCCTGCACAAGATCCGCCAGATCCAGGCGTACCTCAACGACAAAGAGATGACGACCAAGCTCGTGAAGAGCCTCGCCCCGCGCTACATGGAGCGCAACGGCGGGTACGTGCGCATCCTCAAGTTGGGCGAGCGCAACGGCGACCGCGCCCCGATGGCGCGCATCGAACTCGTCTAACCGGCGAGACGACGACGGCTCCTCGCGAGGCCGTGACATGACGACAGGTAGCCGGAGGGCTCGTCTGCTCGTCGCCTACGACGGCAGCGGCTTTCACGGTTTCGCCCTCAACCGCGACGTTCCTACCGTCGCAGGCTCACTCACGGAGGCGCTCGAAAAGATCACGCAGTCCGAGGTGCGTCTCGTCGCTGCAGGCCGGACCGACGCCGGAGTGCACGCCCGCGGTCAAGTGGTGAGTGTCGACTTGCCGTCTCGCGTCAAGATCGAGTCGCTCGCCAAGAAACTCAACGCGCTCTGCGGACCGCAGATTGCGGTGCGCGACGCGCGATGGGTGTCACCAGAATTTCACGCTCGCTTCTCGGCAATCTGGCGGCACTACCGATACACGATCTTGAACGCTGCAACACCTGACCCGTTCCTTGCCTCGACGGCCTGGCACGTGCACTCACCGCTCGACGTGCGACCGATGCAGCTGGCTGCCGACGCGGTGATGGGCGAGCGAGACTTCTCTGCGTTCTGTCGCAAACCAGAACCAGACGACTCAGATGTTGCAGCCCTTGACTGCGATGACGACGTGGCGTCTACGCCCGCCTCAAAACTGGTGTCAATGAAGCGGTTCGTCATGCACGCGAATTGGCGACGCCAAGACGACCTCGTCACCTTCGAGGTGCGGGCCAACGCGTTCTGCCACCAGATGGTTCGCTCGCTGGTCGGAACGTTCGTCGACATTGGGCTCGGCCGGCGACCACCCTCGGACATGATGGCGCTCATTCGCAGCGGACGCCGCGCCGATGCTTCGCAGATCGCCCCACCGCACGGTCTGTGCTTGTGGGAAGTCGGATATCCCGCACAAGCCGAATAATCCTGCGTCTGGCTCGATGCGCATCGTCTTTCTCTCGACTTCCGTCGGGCCGCTCGGTTCGGGCATCGGCGGCGGTGTAGAGCTCACGCTGCGCACATTGGCGCATGGTCTCTCGCTGCGCGGCCACCACGTGACGGTCGTTGCGCCGCGCGGTTCGGTCATCGATCGAGCAGACGCAGACGGGCCACGACTGATCGAGGTCGATGGCGAGCTGCACGTTCCGAGCCAGACGCTTGCGCGCTCTGCCGAACTCGTGGTGCCGAGAAACTCCGTGTTGGTGAACATGTGGCAGGTGGTGGTGCAGCTCGTTTCGAGTGGGCATCGCGACATCGTGCTTAACTTCGCCTATGACGCGCACCCTTTCCTGCACGCACGGGAGTGCACGGTGCCGACAGCGCACCTCGTGAGCATGGGATCGCTCAGTGACGAGATGGACCATGCGGTGCTCTCTGCGGTGCGCACTTCACCGCGCTCGGTGGCGATGCACAGCAAGGCGCAGGCGGACACGTTCGGTGCCGAAATCAGTACGGCGACAACGATCGTGTCCGGTGGCGTGAATCTTGATGCATACGAGTTCGTGGCTCAACCGACCGACGATCTCGCACTCGTCGCGCGAATCTCGCGCGAAAAGGGCATCGTCGACGGATTTGAGGTTGCCGAACGAAGCGGTCGACGACTGCGAGTGTTCGGCGTGATGGAAGACGAGGCGGCGTGGGACGA
>RFOJ01000160.1 GCA_009926705.1 Acidimicrobiia bacterium | reverse complement strand
CTCGAACATGCCGAAGCGGCGCTCTCGACGAGCGCCCTGCGCTACGGCCGCAATGATCACTACGACGTGGTCTCGGCTCTGATCAAGAGCATGCGCGCATCAGACGAGAAGTCGGCACTCTTCTGGCTCGCCCGCATGCTCGAAGCTGGCGACGACCCTCGGTTCGTCGCGCGACGGCTCATCGTGTTCGCTAGCGAAGACGTCGGTCTCGCCGACCCGACGGCGCTCACCATCGCAACATCGGCTGCCACCGCTGTCGAGCACGTCGGCATGCCGGAGGCGCGCTACAACCTCGCGCACGCGGTGATGCATCTTGCGAATGCGCCGAAGAGCCGCGCCGTCACCGACGCAATCACGGCGGCCAGAGAATCGTTGCTCGGCGGTGCGTCGATCGAAGTGCCTGAGCATTTGCGCGACGGCAACTCGCCGCACGGCTCCATCATTCCTGCTCGACGGTACGATTAAGAACGGTCATGTTTCGACGACTCTTCTGGTTCGCGCTCGGCGCCCTTGCGGCACTGTTTGGATACGGCTGGTTGCGCCGTCAGGCCGACCAGGTGGCCACGAAAGAGTCCGTCGATCAGTTCATTGATGGTCTCGTCGACCGAGTGACCGCCGTGAAAGAGAAGGTTTCCGACACGGTGGGCGGCGCGACGAGCGGCAAACGCGACTCGACGAGCGACGACCTCTTCGAGTAGCCAGATGGCGCGCGCCGACATCAAGACGGCAGACGGCCTGCGGAGAGCCTTCGTCGACTTCTTTGCGGCCCGCGAGCACACGGTGGTTCCGTCGGCGAGCCTGATCCCGTTCGACCCGTCGATCATGTTCACGGTTGCCGGCATGGTGCCGTTCAAGCCGTACTTCGTCGGAGAAGAGACCGCACCGTACAACCGCGCCGTCAGCGTGCAGAAGTGCGTGCGAGCGGGCGGAAAGCACAACGACCTCGACGACGTTGGGCGCACGAAGCGCCACCTCGTCTTTTTTGAGATGCTCGGCAACTTCAGTTTCGGTGACTATTTCAAAGAGAAGGCGATCCCGTGGGGCTGGGAGCTCGCCACCGAAGTGTTCGGGTTCGACGGCGACCAACTGTGGATCACCGTGCACGAAAGTGACGACGAAGCAGAACAAATCTGGCACGACGTGGTGGGTGTGCCAATGTCGCGCATTCAGCGACTCGGCGACAAGGACAACTTTTGGCAGATGGGTGACGTTGGCCCGTGCGGACCGTGCTCGGAGATCCACATTGACCGAGGCAGCGCGTTCGGGCCCGATGGTGGCCCGCTGAACGACCCGAAAGGCGACCGATTCCTCGAGTTCTGGAACCTCGTCTTCATGCAGTACAACCAAGCGGGTGATGGTTCGCGCACGCGCCTGCCGCGACCTTCGATTGACACAGGTGCGGGATTCGAGCGCATCCTTACCCTGGTGCAAGGCGTCGACTCGATCTGGGAGACCGATCTCTTGTCGCCACTCATCGACACCGGTCGACGCCTGAGTGGTGCCGAGTACAAGATCGGCGACTACGAGCATCGCCCGAGTTTCAGTTTGCGGGTACTCGCCGAGCATGCGCGTTCATCAATGATGATGATCAACGACGGCGTGTTCCCCAGCAACGAGGGCCGCGGCTACGTGTTGCGGCGCATCATTCGCCGCGCGGTTCGCCACGCGTATCTGCTCGGGTGCGAAAAACTCGTCATGCCATCCCTCGTCGAGACGTCGCTTGGCATCATGAAGAGCGCCTATCCCGAACTCGCCACCAACAGCGACTTCATCCTCGGCGTCATTACTCGCGAAGAAGAGAAGTTCCGCGCCACGCTGCGCAACGGTCTCACCATTCTCGAAGACGAGATGGCCGGCGACAAGAAGCCGAGTAAGCAGTCGCAGATCAGTGGAACGGCCGCATTTACGTTGCACGACACCTACGGGTTCCCGCTGGAGCTGACACAGGAAATCGCCGGAGAGCGAGGAGTCGCCGTCGACACGGATGGCTTCGAGCGCGAGATGAACCAGCAACGCGAGCGGGCGAAGAACGCCCGCAAGAACGATGTCGCCGACCCGCAACGAGTGGCTGCATACAAGTCGCTTGTTGACCAACACGGTGCAACCACGTTCGTTGGTTACGAGAGAGACTCTGCAGAAGGCAAGGTGCTCGCAGTGCTCGGGCCTTTCGACCACGAAGACGGCTCCAGCGTGCACGAGATTTATCTCGACGTCTCGCCGTTCTACGCCGAGAGCGGCGGCCAGGTCGGCGACACCGGCACCATCGTGCAGGGCGA
>RFOJ01000159.1 GCA_009926705.1 Acidimicrobiia bacterium | reverse complement strand
GTCCTGGAGGCTCGTCACCACCTTGTGATACTCGGCTGCGATGAGCGCGAGACCCTCGCGGAGTTCGTCGGTCTTGAACTTGCGCAGTTGACGCTTGTGATGCTCAGCGAGCGCACGACGGCCGCTGCCGCGCTCTCCGACGAGTTTCACTCGGTCTTCCAGTGCCTCAAGTTCAGCTTCTTGCTGAGACATGAGCGGCTCAGCGGCCCGTTCGATGAGACTGCTCACGGTCTCAACGGCCTTAGCGACTGCGGCTCCGCTCCCGTCGAGCTGGTACGGCACGGCGGCGAATGCCGCCTGACGCTGTGCTAGCGCCGCGTCGGTGGCAAGAATGCGTGCGCGCACCAAGCTGCCCCCAGCGGAGCGGGCTGCCCTGCGAGCGGTATCGGCACTGATGCCTTCAGAAGCGAGTTGCTTCACAATCACGCCCTGATCGAGTGCCGGAAAGTTCACCGTCACGCATCGCGACGCGATGGTCTCGAGACTCGGGAGTAGTTGCTCAGTGAGGAGTATGAAGACGAGTCGGTCGTTCGGCTCTTCGAAGGTCTTCAGCAGCCGTGCCGCAGTCATGTCGCGCATCAGGTGCACTTCGTGCACGATGACCACCCGAATGGCCGCCTCGGTGGGCGTGAGCACCGAAGCCTGCACGATGGCCTGAGCCTCTTCGTTGTCGATAGCTGCACCCTCGCGCACGATCTCGGTGACGTCAATGAAGCCGCCACGCATCACGAGGTCGACGACACGATCGTCGGCGCGGTCAGTGCCGCTCACCAACCGGGCAGCAAACGCTCGCGCCGCAACTTCTTTGCCCGCACCCTCGGGGCCGACGAAGAGATATGCGTGTGTCGGTCGTTCAGCAAGCGCCTGCAGGCGCGCGACCGCGGCATCTTGCCCTATGACGGCTTGCCACACGCTGGTCACGCGGGGCTCCGGCGTGCAGTCACAGTCCGAGCCGATCGGTGACGCCGCGACGAATGATCTGCTCGAGCTCGTCCTTCGGTGGTGCACCGTCAACGACCAACCATCGCTGCGGTTCTTGCGCCGCCAGTCGGTCGAAGCCATCGATCACGCGCGTGAAGAACTCGTCGTCTTCGCGTTCGAAACGGTCGGTGTCACGCTTCAGCAGGCGGGTGCGAACCACCTGCAAGTCGACACGTATATATATGACGAGATCGGGCCACCTGGATTCGATAGCGAAATCATTGAAGCGACGCAGTTCGGCGAGGTCAAGCTGGCGCCCGTAGCCCTGGTACGCAAGCGACGAATACACGCTTCGATCGCTCACGACATGCCGGCCCGAAGCCAACGTCGGAACCACGAGCTCTCGAAGATGCTGAGCGCGATCGGCGGCCATCATCAACGCCTCGGCTCTGGGCGAAAGGTTGGTGTTGCCGGTGTCGGCCATGATTTCGCGCAACGTTGAGCCGATCGGGGTTCCGCCCGGCTCTCGCGTGATCAGTGCGTCAAGATGAGCGGCCAGCCGCTTGACGTGGGTGGATTTTCCGCAACCCTCGACGCCTTCGAACGCGATGTACTTGCCTGGCACCGCCCTCACGCTAGGGCGTCGGTGCGCTCAGTTCAGTCGTCGGTCTTCTTCGGTTTCTTGGTCTTTGTCGTCTTCTTTGACTTCGGTTTGTCGTCAGCGGCGGCACGCGATTTCTTTGCTGACTTCTTCGGCTCTGGCGGGTTCGCACGTCGAGCTGCGAGCAGTTCGAAGGCGCGCTCAGGGCTCATGTGCTCGAGACGATCGCCGCGCGTGAGGCTCGCGTTGGTTTCGCCGTCGGTCACATACGTGCCGAACTTGCCGTCCTTCGCGATGACTGGTCGGCCCGAGATCGGGTCGGTTCCGAAGTCACGCAGCGGCGGCTTCGGTGCTCCGCGCCGGCCAAACTTGCGCGGCTGGGCAAGAAGAGCGAGTGCCTGCTCGAGCGTGATGCTGAAGATTTCGTCGTGCGTAGTGAGCGTGCGACTGTCTTTGTCTTTGGTGATGTACGGGCCGTACCGACCGTTCTGGGCGGTGATCGTCACGTCGTCAGCCGGGTCGACGCCGACGACCCGCGGCAACGACAGCAATCTGGTGGCGACCTCGAGCGTCACGTCGGCGGGTTTCATCTCGGGGAAGAGCGAGGCGGTTTTGGGCAACGGTGCGTCTTTATCGTCGCTGCGATCGCCGAGTTGCACGTAGGGGCCGTATCGACCCGACTTCACGTAGACGGGCAGGTCGTTCAACGTTCCGATCGGTTCGTCGTTGCTCGGGGCATCAAGCAATTCGATGGCTTTCGCCACGGTGAGT
>RFOJ01000158.1 GCA_009926705.1 Acidimicrobiia bacterium | reverse complement strand
GCGGCACCTGCGACTCAGCAACCTGCTGCGAAGAACGCCGAGCAGCCTGCCGTACGAAAGATTGAGCAGCACGACGAGGTTGCCCCGCTCGACTTGCTCGAGGCCGCAGGTGGCACCGTGCTCAAACGGCTGACGCCGGTCTTCATCGTGATTGCCGTGGCGGTGGCTGCGTTTGTCATCTTCCGCTGACAGTTCCACTTCCGTCGGCAGCGCGTCGATCGCTGACGTCGAGAGCGTCACTCGACTGCTCGGGCGTCGCCCGCAAGGCGACTTCAGCGTCGTGTTGCGTCGACCTGACGGGTCACCGCGCGTCGTTCGCAATGCACCGCTGCTCCACGACGGTACCCCGATGCCGACCAGGTATTGGTTGGTCGACCCCGATGACATTACGGACGTGTCGCGGCTCGAAGCCGCCGGCGGCGTCAACGCGGCGGAGCGCGAAGTTGACCCGGCAGAACTCGATGCAGCGCATGCAGCATACGCAGCAGAGCGCGACAAGCAGATTCCACTCACACACAACGGGCCGCGGCCCTATGGCGGTGTGGCGGGCACACGACGTGGCGTGAAGTGCTTGCATGCGCACTACGCGAACTGGCTGGTCGGCAACGCCGACCCAGTTGGGCAGTGGGTGGCCGAACGAATTGGTTCAAGCACGGCAACACCGGTCTCTCCCGAGGTGACACCGTGAATCGCAACGTGGCGGCTATCGACATCGGCTCCAACTCGACCAATTTGCTCGTGGTTGACGCAGCAGGTAACGAACTCGTTCGTGAAGTGAACGTCACTGCTCTCGGCGACGGTGTCGCACGCACCGGCGTGCTGTCGCAGGCCGCTATTGAACGCACGCTAGAGGTGATCGATGGCTATGCGCGTGTCGTCGCCAGTCACGCCGCCGATCTCCATATCACCGGCACAGCCGCGTGCCGCATGGCGAGCAATACGAGTGAGTTCTTCGTGAAGGTGAAAGCTGCGACGGGCACCGACCCACGTGGCGTGGCACGGCGCCGTAGCGAGCCTGCCTGCCGTGGAAGGCAACACGATGGTGATCGACATCGGCGGCGCATCAACAGAACTGACGGTCGGCACTCCGCAGCGCGAGATTGTCGACAGCGTCAGCATGCCCTTTGGTGTCGTCACGCTCACCGAGGCGGAGTTGCATAGCGACCCGCCGCGGGCCGAAGAACTCTCCAACGCCATCTCGATGGTGGGTGATGCCGTCGACAATGCCGCCATCGAACGACCGACACTTGGCGGCGTGTCGCGCGTGGTTGGTGTGGCCGGCAGCATCGTGACCATCGCGGCGGTCGAACTCGGCTTGCGCGAGTTCGACTCGTCACGACTGCACGGCATGGCTCTCACGAAAGACGCCGCCGAAGACGTGTTTCGCACGCTGGCGACTGAGCGACTCGCTGACCGCGTGCACAACCCGGGCCTCCCGGTGGAACGGGCCGGTGTCATCGTGGGAGGATGTTGCATCCTGGTGGCGATCATGCGACGACTCGGTCTCGACAACATCACGGTGAGCACCCACAACCTGCTCGACGGCGTGGTGTCAGCGGCACGCCTCACCGGACAAGGCGGTAAGCCGTGAGACCTGCCGTCGGCTCACGGACACGAGCTGCACACCCAGCCGCCCCTGTCTCGGCGGCGCTGCGGCTGTACGGCCGACGCGTGATGCTGCGACCACTCGTCGCCTCCGATTTCGAGGCGTTCAGCGAGGTACGACGGCGAAACGGTCGCTGGCTCACCGACTGGGAGCCACTGCGGCCTGCTGCCGCTGCAGACCCAGCAGAGAACGTCGACGCATTCGCACGTCGGTGCGAGGTGCGCGAGCGAGAGCGCGCCGCCGGCAACGCTTATTCGTTCGGCATCTTTGTCGACTCTCTCTTTGTTGGCGAGGTCAACCTCAACGGCGTGATGCGCGGCTCGATGCAGTCAGCGACCATCGGCTACTGGATTGATCGCGCCAAGGCCGGTCACGGATACGTGCCGGAGTCGGTTGTCGTGCTCACCCGATTCGCACTCGAAGAACTGCGGTTGCACCGTCTCGAAATCTGCATCATCCCGCGCAACGACAACAGCTTGCGCGTGGTGGAGAAGATTGGCTGGCGCCACGAAGGTCGAGCTGAACGGTTCTTGGAAATCAACGGCGTGTGGGAAGACCACGACCGCTTCGGCTTCACCGCCGAAGAGTGGGAGTCGCGCAGCGGCGAGCTCTCGCGCGCCTGGCTGTAGTCGCCCACCCTGCGCCAGTTGGCAGCGCGCTCAGCGCTTGGAAATCTTTGCCTGCAGCGCAGCGAGCCGCTCACGAAACCACGG
>RFOJ01000157.1 GCA_009926705.1 Acidimicrobiia bacterium | reverse complement strand
GTGGCGGCATCGGGTTCTTGCTGCTTTCTGCGTTGCGGGTGTTGCAAGAGCCAACGGTCGGCGCAATCGTGATCGTCATCTTCGTGATCGTGTACTCGATCGAACTGATCGGCACGTTCGTGCGCTGGCTAGTGGAATAACCGCTCGCGCGTTAGCGGCGCTCCCAACACCCCTTGTGCCAGTGGCGGCGCAAATCTGGTGCCTCGCTCGGCACGCACACGACGTGCCCCATGCCGACCGGGATCGTGCGGTGGCAACCCGGGCACACGTATTCTTTGCGCGCCTCGTAGGGCTGCACACGACGCACATCGACGTGACCGTAGAGGCCGTCCCATATCGTCGCGGGCCGTTGGCGGCGAGGCGTGCTTGTCGCTCGCACGCGCTTGCCCCGCTTGTGTTGCGGGCTCATGCGAAAAATGCCCACGCGACGAGCGCAGTGATGATGGCGAACGCGCTAGCAATCACCACATAGTCGAGGCGAGTCGCCTTGTATTTGCGGTGCGGATCAAAACCCACCTTGCAAGTATCGTCTCTATATGGCCGACATCGAGGTCACGCGTGATGGCGGGGTAGCGACGGTCACCATCAACCGTCCGCAACGCAAAAATGCCGTGACGGGCGAGATGTGGGGCCAGTTGGCCGAGACGTTTCGTGCACTCTCTGCCGACACCACGGTTCGCTGTGTGGTGATCACCGGGGCAGGGGGCGAGTTCTGCTCGGGTGCCGACTTGTCGTCGCGCACCGCTGGCGAACGACCCGTGCACCAACTGGTTGCCATGCGTTCGGTGAACGACGCTGCGCTCTCGCTGCACCGCATGCCCCAGCCGACCATCGCCAAGGTGCGTGGGGTGGCGGTCGGCGCAGGGTGCAACCTCGCGCTCGGTTGCGATCTCGTTGTCGCCAGCGAGACCGCTCGATTCAGCGAGATTTTCGCCAAGCGCGGCCTGTCGCTTGACTTTGGTGGCACGTGGCTACTGCCGCGCCGCATCGGCATGCATCGTGCGAAAGAACTTGCTCTCTTCGGTGACATCATCTCGTCGGCGGAGGCGCGAGAGATGGGCCTCGTCAACCGCGTGCTGCCCGATGGCGAGCTCGATGCATTTGTCGACGGTTGGTCTCGCAGGCTTGCTGGGGGGCCGCCGATTGCGCTCGCACTCACCAAGCGCATGCTCAACAACTCGCTCAACGTGACGATGGAAGAAGCCCTCGACGACGAAGGTGCTGCCCAGACGGTGAACTTCGGAACGAAAGACACTCTCGAAGCAATGGAAGCCTTCGTGCAGAAGCGGGAGCCGAAATTCAAGGGCTACTGAGCACCCTGCTCGCGGTGCTCGCGCTCATCGCGCCGATGGCCGAGGAGGGCGGCGACGACGAAGGAGGAGGTAGCGAGACCGACTCGGCACTCATCATTGAGTCGGCAGTTACCACGATTCCTTCGTCGTGCACGACACCCGATTCCCTAAGAAGCGTGTTCGTCGGTCGAGTTGCCAGCATCGAGGCCAACTTCGTGCTCTACAGCGTGGAGTCGGAACGATTCGGTACCGTCGCCGACCTGCTGCGCAACAGCGTGCTCACCGTGCGGTACCCGATTGACGATGTGAAATACCTCGCGGAGGGCGAAAGGTTCTTGGTGGGTGCTATTGCCGCTCCGTCGGGTATTCGCGGTGACACTCCTGTGCTCGAGTCGAAAGTCCGCGTACCACCCGACATGTTCGGTGGCGACGCGGTCGCCGCCGAACAACGCATCTCGTGCCCCGACTATGAAGACCCTGTTCGCACACTGCGGGTGAACGGTGATGCCATCGACACCGGTCTTCTGCGACCGTTGCTCGACGATCGCTCCGGCTTGTTGCGCGCCTTACTGCTTCCGGTCGGTATAGGTCTCGCGGTGCTGTTCTTGCTCGCGGCTACGCGGGTGCTCGTGACTGGCGCTATCCGCGGAATGCGGCAGTCGCGCCGTCGCGGATCTCGCTGACCGCGTGCCCCAGACCTTGCGGGTCACGGAAGAGCGCGCTGCCGGCAATCAACACGTTCGCGCCGGCGCCAGCCGCACCGCGCACCGTCGACGGTGAGATGCCGCCGTCGACTTCGAGGTCAACTACGTCAGCGAGGCCGGCGCGATTGATCATGTCTCGAACGACGCGGATCTTAGGTTCCATCGACGCGATGTAGGACTGGCCGCCGAACCCTGGGTTGACGGTCATCACGAGCACGAGATCAACGAGGTCGAGCACATGGGCAACTTCGTCGGGCGGGGTGGACGGGTTGAGTGCAACAGCTGCGTTGGCGCCGAGTTCGCGAACGTTGCCGAGCGTGCGGTGCAGGTG
>RFOJ01000156.1 GCA_009926705.1 Acidimicrobiia bacterium | reverse complement strand
CGTGCAAATCCTCCACTACTACGAGCCGCGCAACGACATGCCAATGCGCCCGGGCATGACGTTCACCATCGAGCCGATGATCACCCTGGGCTCTGATAAACATCGCATGTGGGATGACGAGTGGACTGCCGTCACCATCGACGGAAAACGCACCGCCCAGTTCGAACACACGATCCTGGTGACAGACGACGGGTTCGATGTGCTCACCGCGCCTGGTGCTGTCTCGCCCCGCTCCCCTTTCTCGGTCTGAATCCCGCCGCCGCACAGACGACCCCGTCGACCTCGCTACCGCCACGTGCGACCTCGGGCTCCGAGCAATAGCGTCCTACGTGCGTGATTGACGGGGGCGACGTACCGCGTTTCGAGCGGTTCACGAGGGACGAATGGGCCGCTTTGCGCGCCCAAACCCCGCTCACCATCCGAGAGAAAGATCTCGAAGCACTGCGCGGCATCAACGAACGCATCGACCTCGAGGAAGTGCAGGCGATCTACCTGCCGCTCACGCGCCTGTTGAACCTCTATGTCTCAGCCACCCAGAACCTGCACCGTGTGTCGTCGACCTTCCTCGGCACCATCGCACCGAAGCTGCCGTACATCATCGGCGTCGCAGGCAGCGTGGCGGTCGGCAAGAGCACGCTGGCACGACTGTTGCAGGCGCTTCTCTCCCGCTGGCCCGAGCACCCGCGCGTCGAACTCGTCACCACTGACGGCTTTCTCTTCCCCAACGCTGAACTCGAAGCTCGCGGTCTCATGGATCGCAAGGGTTTCCCCGAGAGCTACGACACCCGCAGACTGCTCGACTTCCTGCGCGCAGTGAAGAGCGGCGAACCTGAAGTTGACGCCCCGGTGTACAGCCACGTGATCTACGACGTGCTTCCGGACACCACGGAAACCGTGCATCAGCCCGACATTCTCATTCTCGAGGGACTGAACGTGCTGCAGATCGACTCGCGTGCAACTGAGTTCGTGAGCGACTATTTCGACTTCTCGATCTACCTCGATGCGCGCGAGCCGCTCATCGAGTCATGGTTCGTTGAGCGATTCCATGCGCTGCGCCGCACGGTCTTCCAAGACCCTGAGAGTTTCTTCCGGCACTTCGCCGACTTGAACGACGACCAGGCATCAGCTCTCGCCCACCAGATTTGGGAGTCAATCAACGGCCGTAACCTGCGAGAAAACATCGCACCATCGAAAGGTCGTGCGTCGCTCGTGATTGAGAAAGGTCACGACCACCGCGTCACCGACGTGTTCTTGCGCAAGCTCTAGCAAAACACGCAAGAGAGGGCCTGTGCCCCGGCTGAGTCAGCGATGCAGCGAGTTGAGGTAGTTGTACACGGTGATGCGAGACACGCCCATCGCATCGGCGACATCTTCCACCGCCCGACGCAGGATGAACGCACCTCGCTCGTCCAACAGGCGAATCGCCCGCTGTTTCTCCGCCCGCGAGAGCAGCGCGAGTTTGCCGCCAAGTTCACGCTCGACCGAGTCGATAAGGCGATCCATCGCACCGTGCAACGCCGGAAGACGCACCCCGGCAACAACTTTGCCCTCCCACACGAGTGGCACATCAGACTTGCCAATCTGTTCCACCGCAACGACGGTGGCCCCGAGTGCCGTGAGCAACGGTTGCACGGTGTCGAGCAGCGGGTGGCGCGCGGTCATGAGGCTAACTGACGAGCGACGCTCACGCTGACGAACGTGGCTCCGTTGCCGTACGCCGCGCGCATCATGTCGGCAACCACCGTCGGCATCAGGTCGACGCCGACCGAGAATGAAGAACCGAAGGGGCCGAAATCCACCTTCACACCGTGTCGTTCAACTGCGGCGACGGCTTGCTTGACGTGCGGACCGGGCTGGCCTTCGACGAAGGGCTCCACGGTGAACTCCACAACGAGGGTCGACATCGTCGACCCAAGCGTAGACGGCAGCCTGCGACCTACGATGAGTCAATGGCTGAACACTCACAGACGCTCGCTGCTCGCGACGTACACGGCACCGCGAAGAATCTTTCCTCGCACGTTGACGATTTGTATGAAGGCGCAGTCGCGCTCCGTCGACGCCTCCACGAGTGGCCGGAGGTCGGCAATCACCTGCCGAACACTCGTGATGCCGTGCTCGAGTCGCTCGAAGGCCTCCCGCTCGACATCACACTCCACGACACGACGAGCGGCATCGCCGCGCTTCTGACGGGCGGCAAACCAGGCCCCACCGTGATGTTGCGAGGCGACATGGACGCCCTGCCCATGCCCGAAGACACGGGGCTTGAGTTCTCATCCAGAAACGACAACATGATGCACGCCTGCGGTCACGACACGCACACGTCGATGCTCGCGACGGCAGCACGACTA
>RFOJ01000155.1 GCA_009926705.1 Acidimicrobiia bacterium | reverse complement strand
CTACGAGGGCATTGATGCGAGCCAGGCGGTGTACGACTGGGATTACTCGCGACAGTTGCTGCACCTGCGCGCGGCGGAGGCAAGCGGAGAAGCGCGCAGCAAGGCAACCGAAAACTTGGAGAACGAACTGTACGACGAGCGGTTCCTCATCCGTCGAGCATTGCTACGGGCGATCGAGCCACGTAATGGTGCAGCACCCGTGTTGTTGATTGATGAAATTGATCGTGCCGACGACGAGTTCGAGGCGTATCTCTTGGAAGTGCTCTCTGACTTTCAGATCACCGTGCCCGAGGTGGGCACGTACCGTGCCACCGACATTCCGATCGTTGTTCTCACCTCCAACCGCACGCGCGATGTGCACGACGCGTTGAAGCGACGTTGCCTCTACCACTGGGTGGAGCATCCTGGCTTCGAACGCGAGGTCGAAATCGTGCGACTGCGGGTTCCGCAGGTGCACGAACGACTCGCCCGACAAGTGGCAGGCGCAGTGGAGCGACTGCGAAGCATGCATCTCTACAAGCCGCCGGGTGTCGCCGAGACCATCGACTGGGCCACCGCACTCGGCACTCTCGGTGTGACGCAACTCGACGAAGCCGTAGTGCGTTCGACGCTCGGCACCGTGCTCAAGTATCGCGAAGACCACGAGCGTGTTCACGAGCAGGGTGTCGCCGACCTCGTGAAGCACGCCCTCGAGCGCGCGACCGCCAACTAGTGACTGCGGAGCGCATGGCCGTCGCCTTCGGGCGTGTTCTGCGCGGTGCAGGGCTGCGCGTGCCGCTCGACTCGGTAGTCACCTTCGTGCAGTGCCTCGACGCTGTCGGTATCACCGACCGCAATCGCGTGTATTGGGCGGCCCATTCCTCATTAGTGCGAAAGCCGGAGGATCGCGAGGCGTTCAATGTGGCATTCGCGGTGTTCTGGGAACGTCTCTCGGCAGGTGAAGACCCGGAGACAATCGGGGTCGAGTCAACAACGTTGGCCGTCGACGAAGGAGACGACTCCGGCGACGATGCAAGCGACGTAAACGAGCCGAGCGTTACCTTGCGCTTCTCTGCGGCAGAAACATTGCGCGAGAAAGACTTTGCCGACTACTCCCCCGACGAATTGATCGAAGCACAACGATTGATGCACCGATTGCGGCTCGCGGGCTCGCCACGCCGTTCGCTGCGTCAGACGTCATCACGACGACGTGGGGCAAACGTCGACGTGCGCCGAACAGTGCGCCGTTCATTCGCCAGTCTCGGCGAACCCGTGCGACGAGAGTGGCGCGAGCCGAGCGAACGCCTTCGCCGCCTCGTCGTATTGCTCGACGTCTCTGGCTCGATGGAGCCCTATGCGCGAGCCTTTTTGCGCTTTATGCACGCGGCGATGGTCGGTCGTCAACGCGTGGAGGCGTTCACGCTCGGCACCCGCCTCACACGAATCACTCGCGAGTTGTCGCACCGCGACCCCGACAAGGCACTCGCTCGTACGTCGCAGCAGGTAGCTGACTGGAGCGGTGGCACCCGTCTTGGAGAGTGCGTACGCATGTTCAATGACCGCTGGGGTGTGCGAGGCATGGCGCGCGGTGCAATCGTGGTCGTGTTGTCGGATGGTTGGGATCGCGGAAACCCCGAGGTGCTCGACGAAGAGATGCGTCGCCTCCAGCGAGTGGCTCACCGTGTGGTGTGGGTGAACCCCCTCAAGGTGACCCCTGGCTATGCGCCGCTTGCCCGCGGCATGGCGGCTGCGCTTCCCCACGTTGACGCGTTCGTGGAAGGGCACTCACTCGCTGCCCTCGAACGACTCACCGAAGTGATTCACGACGACGAGCGCTCCGACATACGCGCATCATCCAGCACGCGTTCGGCCAACGTCACACTCGCAACTCGCGGAAGAAGCAACTGACCCGTGCGCGAACTGCTCGACGACCTCGACCGCTGGCGACATGCCGGCAAACGCTGCGTGGTTGGTCGCGTGGTGGGTATCGAAGGTTCTGGTCCTCGCGACCCTGGTGCTGCGATGGCCGTGAACGAAGATGGTGAGGTCGTTGGCTCGGTGAGCGGCGGATGCGTCGAAGGCGCCGTCGTCGCAGAGGCGCTGGAGATGATGCGCAAGCGCGCCACGGCAAAGGTCGTGACTTTCGGATATTCCGACGACGAAGCATTCGCAGTCGGGCTCACGTGCGGCGGCACGATTCACGTGTTCATGCAGGAGCTCACGTGGTGAGCCGCACAGAGTGGAGCCACTTCACATGGTGAGCAGCACCACACCCCGTGGCGACTCGCTGTACGACGTGCTCGCCGCACGCCTGCGAGCGAACCAACCGACGGCTCTCCTTGTTGTTGTCGAAGGGCCCAACACCGGGGCAAC